>JAPLKN010000068.1 GCA_026388075.1 Elusimicrobiota bacterium | reverse complement strand
GGCGGTTCCTTGGGCTCAACCGTGTCTAAAGTGTTCTGATTAATTTCAGGATAGCTTTCTTAAGTCTGATTAGCTGGGGAACCGCTGCCCGATTTTATCATGCAGTCCGCCTTGTGCGGAGCTGCCAATAGGTGACTGAAGTCCGGATTTTCCGGAGCTTCTTTTGATAACAAAACGGGCAACTGGATTAAGATTTTATATTGTCTTTAATAAAGTGAGGAATCACCAACGGGATTATTTTGTCTTTACTTGACAAAAACCTAAATAGGTGACACGGAAAGGCGGAAAGGTGGGAAGAAAATAGACTTCTGTCCTTGTCTGTTTTTATGAAATAGAAGATAGTCTTGACAATGATTACACTATATGTTAACATCTATGTGCATAGTTAACTAATGTTAATGTGTAGCTTAATAGTTAACATAATAATAAGCCTTGATTAATCAATGCTTATTTTGGAGATAATGAAATGGATAAAAAGTATTATACTATACCAGAATATGCGAAAATACTTGGACTAAGCCGTATCAGCGTTTACCAAAGGGTAAAAAAAGGCCAGATAAAGGCACATCGGGCCGGGAAAATGTATTTAATCCCTAAAGCTGAAACAGAGGTTGACAAAAAGATGGTTGACGAGGCGGTCAAAAAAACCGTCAAAGATTACGGTGAAGTCTTAAAAAAACTCGGTAATGAATAAATGAATATCAAGTTTATCACGGTTCAAGAAGTTGAATATATAGCTGTCAGTTTAGCTCAGAAGTGGATGACTTTTAACGAACCAATTCCTCACCATTCCACGCGGTTTCCTAACCGGCTGGAAAGTTGCATTCTTACGCCGCAACAGAGTTTCGGCGGAGAAGGCCTTTACAAGGGATTGGTAGGAAAAGCAAGTATGCTTTTTTATTTGATGAATAAAAACCATCCTTTTCAGAACGGGAATAAACGAATTGCAATGACTTCCCTCATGCTTCTTTTGTATAAAAACAATTATTGGATAAAAGTGGATAATGAAGCTTTATACAAATTTGCAATGTGGGTTGTCCAAAGCCCCAATGAAGCAAAAAATGAAACTGAGAAAGCAATAAAAAATTTTATTGGGAAATATTTAATAAAAATTCCGCCGCGTATTGAAAATTTGAAAAGTGAAAATGAAGAGCAAATGAAAAGGAATGCCGAACAGGAGGCTTATCGCAGAGAAGGAAAAGAGATCAATAAATAAGTGCCTGCGACTTCCTTAAAGTTCTTAAATGGAGTCCCGCCGTGGCGGGGTCCTTTACATACAAGGCAGTAAAGTTAATTCCGTCCCCGAAGTTCCGGGGGCAAGGAGGTGATAGGAATGGCAAAAAAGAAAAAAGGCAAAAAAAAAGCAGCGAAGAAGAGAAGAAGATAAACGTAGTAACCCAAGTGGAAGCTGTTGGGCGTGATTTACGTTCAACAACTTCCACTCGCAGTACCATTTAATATTAATTGAAAGCACGTTCCATTTTTGATAAAATCTTATCGTAAAAAGATAAATTTGGGAGTGATTTACCCTTCCTCAAGTAATCCCGGAATATTTTCGGGATAAAATTTCAGGGTATCCGCCGAAGCTATATCATCAATGCGGTGAATAACTGCGTTTTTTGATGATATGTCTAGCATAGGCGGACAGATTTGCTCACCAAAAATACCTCATTCGTTTTTCAATCCAAACTTACCTGTCGAAAAGGCACATGCGAATTTAATTAGTGAAGTTAGAGAAACTTGATGCGATAGCTAAATGATTAATTTACTTAAGGAGATTTCAACTTATATGACCAATATTCTAATGTTGCTTGCAACATCCTTGATGGCGTTGTTCACATATCTTTTATGGAAAGAATCGAACAAGCAGCGCATAGCACTTCAAAGGCCATATTTAGTGCCAACCCGCATAGTAAAAACCATTGACGCTTCAAATTCGTTGTTTACTGCTAATTTCGACTATCCACCGACAGGCGATTATAAGTTTGGTTCAGTTTTTTATTCAGGAGTTAAGAATATAGGAACAGGTTCTGCATATCATGTAAAGATCATTCGTTTCAAATCATTCAAAGATACTGAGATTTCTGCCAGAGTTGGCTTTGTTGATATTGCCCCAAAAGAGACTATTCCTTTAGTGATAAGATTTGGATACAATGAAAAAACGGATTTGTATTATGCGACACATCAGGTATTGATTAGTTATTTCGATAGTTTGGGCAAACAATATTACCTGAACCTTGATATTTGGCTAAGGGAGAGTGAAAAAAGTTCGTTTTCAAATGCAGTAATCGTGCGCTATTCAGATTGCGAAGAGGATTTTGAAGAAATTCCTGTAACAGTTTCTCGTTTTATGGAATGGAAAGGTTATTTTGAAATAGAAAGCATTAAAGAAAAAGAAAAAATATAAAAGATGAATCTGATCAACTAATAACAAATATGGTGGACGTTTAAAATAATCTTGTCACAAAATCTGACAAAACAATATGCCTAAAAGACCTAAAAGTCATCAACTTGAAGAAAAAAGCTGGGTTGCTCTATATCAGGCAATTCCATCGTCTTGGCACCTAAGAAATCCTGGAAAAGACTATGGATTGGATGGTCTGATCGAGATATATGACGACCATGACAATTCCACTGGTTTAATGTTTTTTGTCCAATTAAAAGCAACTGACAAAAAGAAATTAGGACCTGTCAGGTATCCATTTGAGATTGAGACTATAAAATATTATAAATCATTGCCCATGCCTGTTTTAATTGTGAGATATATATCGAATACTAATGAATTATATTATTTATGGACTCACAATATCGATTTGTATTATGCGAAAGACAGTAAAAAGACGATTGCTATACATTTTAAAGATAAGTGGTCAGAAGGAACAGCAGAAATTATTAAGAATCAAATAGTCGCTATACGGCAGTATTCATCTTCTTCGATTCCTCTTCCCATTTCTTTTCAATTATTTTTTCATAAAGAAAATCTATTTTCGACTCCAAGCGGCCTTATAGAATCGTCAATAAGAGATATATTAGCTAATAATAAAGAAACTACTATAAAAATATGTGGAACAACGAATATTGACCCAACGTTGCCCAAAATTGAGATAAGTGAGGATTTGGTATTTATTGATATTTTGGGAATTATGGGTAGTTCATTACACCTCGAGACCGAGGGAAGAAGTGACTATGCACTTTCGCTATTGCCCTATCAAATAATGATCGGAATCGCGGCTGCATTGGGCAGTAAAGGTCATTATGCGATTGCATCTGAATTATTCTCAAAATATTTAATTAAATCGCAATTTGATATTTCCAAAATTATTAAGTTATTAATAATATCCCTAAAGGAATCAAGAAGATACGATCTTGCTTTGAAACTATTTGATGACATAATTAATTCGGACATAAAGGATTTCGATCTTATTGAAACTACATTTTTTCAATTTTTGTTATTTGAGCTTGATTTAGGTACTGCGGAATTTACATCCTTTGAGAGACTATTTCTAATGGCAGTTGAGAAAGAAATAAAGTTGAAGAGATACCGTAAAATCGCAACATGGTATTACAGTTTTGCGAATAAAGTAAGACAAGGCAATCGAACGAGCAAGCACAAGGCGATATCATATTATTCTAAAGCAGCAAAGTATGATGGAAACTATAAAAAGAGAGACTATTTTTATTCGGAAATTGCAGGAATATTGTTTTTACTGGATAAATTTAATTGTTCTTCACAATTCTATAAAAAAGCATATGAATTGGGATGCGACAAATCTTTATTGGTTTTAAGAGCGGATGCGCTTATGTTTGCAGGCAATTATTTGGAATCTTATGAGTTGTTTGATGAATATGAAAAGAAAGTGGGTTGTGCTGACTCGGAATGGATACTTAAAAAGTGGGCTTTATCCAAAATAATAGAGAGGGGTAACATAAACAAGCAGAGTCGTAAAGTACTTGAGGCATTTGAACCGGCTGATATAACTAAGGTTCCAGAAGAAAAGGCTGAGGAAGCAATCAAAAAGTCATTAGGACTTGATTATTTTTGTGGATTGGCTTGGTTTAATATTGGAGTGGTTGAAAGTAAGAAAAAGAATTTTAAGGAAGCATTTACTGCATTTCTAATCGCAGGGTTATCACAACCGAATGATACCGAATCATGGGCAAATACAATTATATGTCTCATGAATAATAGGGATAATATGGAATTACTACCGCACATATTATCAGTGGCATATAAGATTAATGGAGAATCGTTTTATAGGTGTTTGTCAGATAAAATAAATAAACAGATTCAAATGTCGTCAGAAGAAAAATCTACTTTTGTAAATATTATTAATGAATGTCTTATCAAATTGTCAAAAGCAAATAAAGAATCCAGAATAATTAGATTGATAAACGAAGACGGTTCATATAAAATTATTGAATAATGCTCCAGTTTTTGACCCAGGAAGGAAATGTAGGGGACTTGAAAATGAAACAGAATGTATTTCAGACATATAAAACACTTATTGATCAAAAGCTGATTGATGAGCTAACCTTGCGATTTGGCAGACATGAGGATTGGATAAATTCCGGATGCGAAACTAATAAACGACCCGAAAACCCAATAAAGGAATATTTTCTGCTTGGAAAGCAAAATACAAAGGCGTATAATTATTATCGACATAAGTTATACTATTTTATAAGATGGGCTAGAAACTCGAGCAAATATATCGATGAGATTTCAGATTTGTTTAAAATAGCCAAAAAAAATGCAATAGAAATGGAGAAATTGGCAAGTTTTGTTAAAACGGAGGATATTCATAGAAAATTTAAAAATCAATTTCATAATAGTATTGAGATATTTGACGAAAATATTTCTAAAATTATAAATCACAAAATAATATATTTTTATCAACAGAAATATGAAATTGAATTTGTTCTCATATTTTTGTTTCAATTAATAAATATTATTATGAAAGGTTCCTATGATTCAGATTTAAATAAGTTCAGAGATACCAAAGGGAAATTAATAAAAGGTAAAATTATTGAAAATATAATTTCCGGTACAAAATCATTCCCTGAAATAAAGAAAATAATTGAAAAGGCTTATAACAAAGACCTTCGGAATACCATTGGCCATAATGAATATAGATTGAAAAATGAATGCGTATATTCAATGGACGGGAAAATAACAATATCCAAAGATAAATTTATGGAGAGCTTGTTTGTATTGCAGGAGATTCAAAACGCAGTCTTATGGCTAATATTTACTTATTTTGATGAGGACGACTTAAATGAAACTAAAAAGTGTGGCATTGTTAGTATAGGGTATAGCCCAAATGGAATGTCTCCCAAGATTTATCTATTTCAATTATGGCCTTTTTTTGAAATTAGTGATGCGAGTTGGATAGAAGAAGTTAGTATTAACGTTGAAAAAGAGCGCATGGAAACCAAAATATGGGATGGTTCAATTTTTACTGGAGAATATGATAAAGATATGCGGGAATGGGTTGAAACAGCAACAAAAAATAAAAATAATGTGGAAATAAGTCTAATAGCAGTATTACCAAACATCTTTCTTGGAGAAAACTTAATGCAAACGCCCGAATGGGGAGAATTTTTTATAACAAATGATATTTTAACTAGGCATATTAATATTTCTATTAATTAGAATCCGTGTCAGGCCCCCAAAAACAGTAATGAGTGATGAGTTCCCGCCCAAGGCGGGCAGGCACGAGTTTACGGGTTACGACAAAGACTGGATTCCCATTTTCACGGGAATGACAAGTGGATCTGAGATTGCTTCCCCTTCGACTTCGCTCAGGGTCGCAATGACAAAACTTTGGTTTTTTGTATCAGGCTGAAAGCTAACAGCTGATTGCTGATAGCTCAGTTTCACTTCGCCTTTCAAAACCCTGCCGAAAATACTAAAATAATCTAATCATAATTTTGGAAAATAGTAATAGGGGCAGTGTCGCCCCTGTAGTTCTCACTCCATTGAAGTTTCCTAACGGAAACTAAATGCAAGGACAGACGAGAACTAGGCACAGGGGCTCCGATTTAGTAAAATCTGAGCAAAAGTGAGGTTGTCGTGAAAAAAATGACTTTGGGATTAATTATAATGCCGTTTCTGCTGTGCGCTTCTTGTGTTCGCTATGGTGTCAGAACAGTTCAAGAGCCGGCAGAAGTTAAAAGCATCTGGACTGCGCCGGAGCCCGAATGGATTTTTTACAAGCCCAGAATACTTTCTTCGGTTGAAGAGGCCGTGGCAAACGTCAAAAATATTCAGAACAGGTTAATGTTTGAAGGGATGGTCCCAAGCGAGCTCGATATCGACAAATACGGCTTAAGAGCCAAGCTGAAATGGGTTACCACGCAAAAAGGGGAAAGAGTAACCTCTACTACAGGCGGTTTCTGGTACGGCTGGAGCTGGATAAGTACCGCAAGCAGCACAATCGAACCCTGGACTAAAGAAACTCCGCAGGAAAAACTTGTGATAATACCTTTTAAGGATGTTGTAAAGATACAGTTTCTGGTGGATATCTGGGTAGATGTGTGGATGAATCACGGCGGGACCTGGGAAGAATTAGTTATAAAAACTAAAGATAAAGGCGCGGCAAAAGACCTTATCGACGCGCTGTACACTCTCAAGGAAATGGCAACCGGGATAAAAACGGAATTCTATCCCATGCTGGGCATGAGCGTTGCGGAACTAACCGGAAAGCAAAAGGAAGCGCTTGGAATAACCGGCGGCATGCTTGTATTGGGCGTCGGAGAAGGCGGCCCTGCCTTTCTCGCGGGGATCAAATATCCCGACGTAATTACCGAAGTTAACGGAGAACAAGTCTCAGGCAAGGATGATGGTTTAAGTAAAGTTAAGGGAAGCCCTGCGGCGGTAAAGCTGAAAGTGATAAAATGGGCCGCGGATGAAAAATACACACGCGGAGCGCCCAAGCCCAAAGGCATTACTAAGGATGGGGGTAGAACCACTACCTATAACTACGCCGAGTACGAGGCATGGAAGCTACAAAAACCGCACCTGCCAACCCTTGATAGATCAAATATCAGGGTTGTTGAAATAACTATTGAAAAGAGATAGTAGGGTTGCTGAGGCAAGGAGAATTTTGTGGGACTATTATCACTTCTGCAGTCTAATCCGGCCGTGTTCCTTATACTGGCTTTTTTGCTTTTATATTCCGTCATTTTCCACGAGGTCGCTCACGGCTGGTCGGCATACCTATTTGGTGACGACACGGCATACCGTTACGGCCGGCTTACGCTGAACCCGATCTCGCACATTGATCCGATAGGCGCTATTATGCTCCTTTTAGTCGGGTTCGGTTGGGCGAAACCGGTGCCGGTGAATTATGATAATCTGAGCAACACCAGGCTGGGCTTGTTTGTCGTAGCTCTGGCGGGGTGCGCGGCGAACATCCTTATAGCCATTATCGCAATGTTTCTGCTGCAACTGAGCGTGGTGGCTTCGAACCCCGCGTTATCGGCTATCCTTCAACTGCTCGCGAAGATCAACGTTATCCTGGGAGCCTTCAACCTGATCCCGATACCCCCGCTGGACGGCTCAAAAGTCGTAATGAGTTTTCTGCCGGAAGAAGCGCAGCAAAACCTGGCCCGGCTTGAGCCGTACGGCTTTTATATTTTGATATTTTTGCTTTTCACGGGAATGCTCAATCCGGTGATAGTGTTCATGATGAATCTGGTGGATGGTTTTATCTCTCTTTTGCTCGGCTTATTTCATTAACATTCGGAGGAATTTATGGCTAAAGTAATAATAATCGGCGCGGCTATGGCACCATAGACTTAGAGGAACGATCTATGAATGAGACAAATTCAGATTTTGCGATTTATCCGAGTAAAACGAAGATGCTTTTATCTGCATTATTTTTCTTTGTGTTTGGCATAATTTTTTTCAGGTATATTATTTATAATGAACGACTGCAAGAGATCAGCCCTTTGCTTTCTTGGCTGGGGTGGTTTGTGCTTCTAGTAAATATTTTTATTGCCATAGCATTAGTTAGTTCAGCATTAAAGCATAAACCGCTTTTAAAAATAAACAATAAGGGGTTGACTTATAATGACTTTTTTAGAGGCAGGGGAAGTATTTTATGGGATCAAGTGACTGCTTTAGGAATCATAAAAAATGGTAAAAGCAAAGAACTCGCAATAATTCCTAAAAAGGATATTTTTAGAGATAAGCGCAAAAATAAAATTCTCATTTATCTTTTCTTTGCTTCAAAAAAAGATCCAGAAATTATTGTTCAAGAGATAAATAAGTATTTTCCGTTAACGATAAAAGAAGTGCCAATAGAATCTCTCGACTTGTCGTTTCCGCAAGGCTATATGGTAGTGGCAGCATTTGCAGCCTTTATGCTGTGCGGCTTGTTGATTCATAGCATATGGGGGGTGGTATTAGGAGTATCTATTGCATTGATATGTATCATTCCATTAATCATAAGAGATCTAAAAATAGTATCGAATATTGGCAATAGGAACAAAGCTATTGAGGAATTGGATACATCTGACCAGAAGAATATGGAAACATTGCTTAAAAAAACAATAAAATAAAAGAATAGGGCTACGTTTTCGAATACTAAAGTAACCTTAAACACAGTTTGGGTACCCCGCTTGATTCTTCCCCTATGATTTCTCCGAAATCAAGACATAGGGGCAAGTCAGAATCAATACAGCGGGGGCGCATTCGCGGCTTTAAAAACCTTTCCGAAAATACTAAAATAATCTCTAAGTTGTTCGAGCTTACTACTAATCACAGTCTTTAATCTTCGGAGGAATTTATGGCCAAAGTAATAATAATCGGCGCGGGCATCGGCGGGCTTACCGCCGGAAATCTTCTTTTAAAAAAGGGCCATAAGGTTACTATTTTTGAATCCCACTTGCTTCCAGGCGGGTATGTAGCGGGATTCAAGAAAAACGGCTTCTATTTTGAAAGCGGCACGCTTGCCTTTGAGAGTTCTGCACAGATATTCAAGGTAATGAAAGAGATCGGCGTTTACGACAAGGTTAAGTTTGTACGCTACTTTATGGCCATAAAGACAGACAAATTCTATGCCGCGCCACAGACTTACGAAGAATTCAAACAAGCGTTCCTGGAAGGCTATCCCGCATACAGCGCAGAACTGAAAAATTATTTTAGAAAGACTGACTTTATGTATTCAACTTTTGAGGAGTTGATGTCAGGAAACAAGGGTTTTCCCCAAAATATTCTCCTCATTCCCGCTATATTCAAATTGATCTATCTATACATCAAATACTCAAAAATGAAGCTTGGCGAATTTACGGCCCAGGGAGTAGGATACCGAAACAGTCTCTACAGGGCTTTAAGGTCTTTGGGATATCCCGAGATGCCGGTGTTTTTTCTGGGAGGAATGCTGGCGGGATTATTTCTTGACTACTGGCACGTTGAAGACGGAATGCAGTCGTGGGCGGACGCTCTGGCAGACAACTTCAGGAAGCTTGGCGGAGAACTAAACCTCGGAAAGAAAGTGGATAAGATCATCACCGAAAATCGCAAAGTTGCCGGTGTTAGCGCCGGGGGACATTCAATTGAGGCGGATTATGTAATTTCCGCAATGGATTATAAAAAAACTTTCCTTCAACTCCTTGACGACAAGTCGCTTTTGCGCAAGCGTTTTGTGGAAAAAATTCAGAAGAGCGCGGTTTCGGAAGGTTTCGTTACGGTATATCTGGGGCTTTCTATTTCAAACGCGGAACTCGCGAAATATATGAAACTGCCTCACGTCGCAATAATGGATGAACAAGAAGGCGCGGAAAAGCTGGACCCTTCCGATCAGAAATATTTTGAAAAGGCCGGAGTAACTCTTTTTTCGCCTTCCCAGAACAATTCTAAGCTTGCTCCTGAAGGGAAATCGTCGCTTATGATCCAAGCCATCGCTCCCTTTCATTGGCAAGACAACTGGGGAGGGGGGAACAAGTCAAAATATATGCTGTTAAAGGAATTAGTAAAGATTGCGCTTATCAAGAAGGCAACGGAAGTGATACCGGGACTTGATAAGTTTATTGAGTTCAGCGATATGGCGACGCCCCTGACGTATGAGCGTTATACGGGAAACACAGACGGCGCGACCTCCGCCTGGAGCTGGAATCCCGAAAAGAAATTTTACAAAAGCGCTATCAGCACAAATATAGAAACACCGATAAAAAACCTATTTATCGGGTCCTGCTGGGCAAGCCAGATAGGCGGCGTTCCCGGCGCAGTTATGGCCGGCGTAAAATGCGCCAAAAAAATACATGGCATAGAAGAATCTAAATTAGTCCTGAAACGCGACCATTCAAAATAAAGGCAGTCAACTTTCCAGCTTGTCCTTTACTATATCTTCAATTTTTGGTCCTCCTGCACTAACATTTCATCAATAAACACAGCTATCCGCTGTATTGATGCCGCAACTTCGCAGGACAAGTCGGCGGACAGGCAGCCGTATTGATGAAATAGTTTCGGAGGACTCACTTTAAGGTTGCGCAATATCTCGTTTGCTAAATATTCGTTGCAAAGAAAAAAGTCCTTTACTATATCTTCAATTTTTGGTAAATTATATTTCATTCTTTTATAAATAAAATTTAATAATAAAGGACATTTAAATGCAAAGAACTGACTATTGCGGGAAATTTAGCGCTAAAGACATCGGGAAAAAAGTGGCTGTTTTCGGCTGGGTGCATTCACGAAGGGATCACGGGGGAGTAATCTTTATAGACCTCAGGGACCGCGAAGGGCTTTTACAGGTGGTTTTCCAACCGGAAAAGAAAGAAATATTTGCCCAGGCAGAAAAGCTAAGAAGCGAGTTTGTACTAAAAGTAGTAGGCACGATCCGAAAAAGGCCTGCCGGCACTGAAAATCCAAATCTTCCTACCGGCGAAGTAGAAGTTGTAACCGAAGAACTAGAAATAATAAACCAGTGTCCCGGGCTTCCTTTTGAAATATCCGATTATACCGAAACTTCCGAAGAGATGCGTTTGAAATATCGCTACCTTGCATCGCGTCTAAACCCCGGAACATTTTACGCTTTACCCCAGTCGCCTCAGCTTTTCAAACAGATACATATGGTTGCCGGATTTGATAAATATTTTCAGATGGCAAAATGTTTCCGCGACGAAGACTTAAGAGCCGACCGCCAACCTGAATTTACGCAAGTTGACCTTGAAATGTCTTTTGTTGAAGAAAAAGATGTTATGTCCGTTATTGAAGGGCTTATTTCAGGCGTTTTTAAAAATGTTTTAGGAAAAGAAATTAAAACGCCGTTTACAAGAATGCCCTATGCCGAAGCGATGCTAAAGTACGGATCGGACAAGCCGGATACAAGGTTTGATTTTAAGATAGTCGATTTTACCGAAGAATTAAAAAACTGCGGATTTAAGGTGTTTAAAGAGGCTATAGAAAAAGGCGGAGTGGTGCGAGGGCTGTGCGTTAAGGGAGGCGAAAAGTTTTCGCGTTCTGAAATTGACGCTCTTACCGTTTTTGTGGGTGAATTCGGAGCAAAAGGCCTTGCCTGGATGAAAATAACTGATAAAGGGCCGGAATCAAATATCGTAAAGTTTTTTTCTGCCCAGGACCTTCAGACAATACAAAAAAAGTTCATCTCGCAAACGGGCGACCTGCTGCTATTTTTAGCGGATGTCCCGGAAGTTGTTGCCCAGGGGCTTGGCGCGCTTCGCTTAAAAATCGGCAAACAGCAGAATTTAATTGATAAAGAAAAGTTTGAATTTTTGTGGGTAGTGGATTTTCCTCTGCTTGACTGGGACAAAGAGGACAAAAAGTGGGTTGCGATGCATCATCCGTTTACTTCGCCCAAACTTGAAGATATATCTTTGCTTGAGAGTTCAGATAACAATACCATAAAAAAAGCGCGCGCCAGGGCATACGATATTGTTTTAAACGGAGTGGAACTTGGCGGCGGATCAATAAGAATACACCAGGAAAAAGTGCAGGAAAAAATGTTTTCCGTGCTTAACATAACAAAAGAGGACGCAAAGAAAAAATTCGGATTTCTTTTGGACGCGCTTTCGTTTGGCGCGCCGCCACACGGAGGGATCGCACTTGGCTTGGACAGGTTCTGCGCACTTCTTTTAGGCGAGGAATCCATTCGTGAAGTAATAACATTTCCAAAAACGCAAAAAGCAGTATGCCCGATGTCGGGAGCGCCGGATGTGGTTGCTGATAAACAGCTTAAAGAGCTCGGCATTCAAGTTAAATCCAAAATGCCGCCGCCTGCAACAGGCCCCGCTCCGGATAGAATAGCGAGGGAGAAATAACGCGACCGGTGACCGGAAACCAGCGACCAGTAAAGGCAAGAGCTTTGACTGGTAACTGGTGGCCCTCGGTCCATAGATCCTCGGACTCATAGAGTCCTATGGACTCGAGAGCCTATGGGTCGAGGACAGGTTGCTGGTAACAGGTGTTAAAAATGGTAACGAAAAAAATATATTTAAAAAGTCCCGATGAAGTAATTCATCTTTTGGGCCAGCAGGATGAAAATTTAAGGCGGATTGAAGGAAAATACGGAGTGCAGGTTTTTGTCCGCCAGGGGGGCTCAACCGGCGATTTTTCTGTTGTTGTTCGGGGTTCCGGTTCAAAAGTTGATAAAGCTATTGGCGAAATAGAAAGCGCCAGGGAACAAAGGGTTGAAACCGTAAATGTTGAAAAAGCAACAGCCAAACACAGCAAAGGGGCCAATTTAGGGGATTCCTTATACATAACTTTTCAAGGGAAGCACATTAAACCCCGTTCCGAAATGCAGGAAAAGTATATCGGCGCATTTACAGATTACGATTTAGTTATAGGGATAGGCCCGGCAGGAACAGGCAAAACTTTTCTAGCGGTTGCCTGCGCTTTAAGAGCTCTTCAAATGGGAGAAGTTTCTAGAATTGTTATAACTCGGCCGGTAGTTGAGGCAGGCGAGCGGCTGGGCTTTTTGCCCGGGGACCTTTATGAAAAAATTAATCCTTACTTAAAACCGCTTAACGATGCTTTTTATACGATGCTCGGCCCTGAAAAGTTCCGTTATTTCCGAGAAGAAGAAACGGTTGAAATTGTTCCTTTGGCTTATATGAGAGGAAGAACAATAGACGATGCTTTTATTATTCTTGATGAAGCTCAAAATACTACCCCTGAGCAGATGAAAATGTTTTTAACGCGTCTTGGGTGCGGTTCTAAGGCTATGATTACGGGTGATATTACGCAAATTGACCTTGATTCAAAAATAAGGTCAGGCCTTGTAGTGGCTGAAAAAATTTTAGGCAGCGTTCCCGGGATAAAATTTATTCATTTTTCAAAAGAAGACGTTGTAAGGCACGATTTAGTGAAAAAAATTATTGAAGCATACGAAACCTGGGACAAAAGGGATGAGAGATGAAGCCACTCTCACCCTCACCTTTCATCCTCTCCCCTCGAGGGAGAGGTTTTGGACCCTTAGGATTTACTCCTAAGGGAAGAGGAAAGAGGTGAGGGGGGCAGATATAAATTTCAAATTCTGTATATCGTCAAGTAATACTGTTTAATTTGGACATGAATGAAGGCGGATAAAAACTTATGAATTGGCGAGCACCTGTTAAAAAGGTTTTGGAAAAAATCCTGAAAACGCTGGAAAAATCTCCTCAGAAAAAAGCCGTGACCAGGAATAAGGAAAATATTCTCAATAAGGAAATAAAACTTCCGCCTTATCTTGTTTCAACGGTTAGTATCATCGTTTTTTTTCTGGTATTGCTATTTGAAATAGGTTTTTCCTGGACAAATATTATCGGACTTGTAATCTTTATCGGAATAATTTTTGTTTTTTTCGTGCTTTACTTGACAAAGGTAGAAAAAGACATTGTAAATGATTCGGAATCCATAATACTCTTGGGTGTTATTTTCGTAAGCGCCATTTTATTAATGGAGCTTTTTAAAGAATGGCTTTCACCTATAGCAACGCCGGTCGCGGCTTTTGCTGTTTTAGTCGGGCTGCTTATTTCTATTCGCCTGGCGATCATTTCAGGAATAATTTTAAGCCTTATTTTGGCAGTTTTGAATAATTTCAGCTTTGAATATTTCTTAATTCATCTGATAAGCTCTGTAACAGGCATAGTTTTTATTTCAACCATAAGGAACCGAGGCAATATTATAAAGCTTGGTTTAAAAATAACGGCAGCGAATGTGCTTGCCGTTATGATAATACATTTATTCAAGCTCTGGCCCGTAATTACGCTCGGAATAAACATCGGTTGGGGAATTTTGGGCGGGTTTACTTGTGCGATACTGATTTTGGTTACTCTTCCGTACCTTGAGATATTTTTTTCGCGCGTAACCAACATAAAATTACTAGAACTTGCCGATTTTAACCAGCCTCTTTTAAAACAGCTTATGGTTGAAGCGCCGGGAACCTACCATCATTCGCTTATCACTGCGTCTATGGCTGAACAGGCAGCAGGAGCAATCGGCGAAGACTCCCTTTTAGCCAGGGTCGGCGCTTATTATCACGATGTCGGCAAGCTTTCTCATCCTGAATATTTTATTGAAAACCAAGAAGTAGGCGAAAATCCTCACACTACCCTGACGCCGCCGATGTCGGGACTGATCATTTCGTCGCACGTAAAAGAAGGAGTTGCCCTTGCTAAACAATATAAACTTGACAAGGCAATTGTTGACTGCATTCAGGAACATCACGGCACGTCTTTAATGCACTATTTTTATCATCGGGCGGTTGAACAAAGCCCGGAAACAAAGAATGAAACTTTTCGCTATCCGGGGCCAAAGCCGAGAAGCAAGGTGACCGCAATTTTAATGATTGCCGATGCCGTTGAAGCATCTTCAAGGACTTTGGAAGATCATTCGGCGGGCAAGCTAAAGGATGCGGTTGAAAAAGTTATTAATAATAAATTTATTGACGGGCAGTTTTCGGAATGCCCGATAACTCTGCATGACCTTAGTACTATCGCCGAAAGCATGGTATTAACGCTCGGCGGGATATATCACGCCAGAATTAAATATAAGGATACCCCAGATTTACACAAAAAACAAGATTAATTATTTCGGTTTTTCAAAAAAAGTTGTTCCCTGGCTTTTGAAAGCCGGAAAATTAACTTTGTCAAAAGCAAAAATCGTCTCAGCAAACATCAATGTTGTTTTGGTTTCGGATGCAAAAATAAAGATCCTGAACAAAAATTTTAGAAAAGTAAACCGGATTACAGACATAATTTCATTTAAGCTGAGTTCGTCCCCGCTTGAGGGGGACATTTACATAGCTGAACAAAGATCAAAAAAGCAGGCAGTGCAATTTAATCACGATTGGAAAAAGGAACTTTCTTATCTCGTTATACACGGAATACTTCATCTTTTGGATTATAAGGATTATACACCCAAAGACAGGCTAAAAATGTTTGCAAAACAGGATAAAATATTCGCTGACCTTCATACAGGTAATGGAACTTTGGAGACACATATATGAAACATATGCAAGGAGAAAGGAGCGCGGTGTGCCCGCAGCGGCACATAAGCGACGAACGACGCAGCAAATGTCCAGAGATGCGTCTCCCCGAAGGGGTTGGGCGCTTTTTGGCTGCAACTTTAGAATATTTTTCTAACGTAGCACTGCGGCTACGCTGCGAAAAATATTCCTTTGTTTCGCACAAAAATCGCCTCAGCCAAAATTTCATTACCTGTATGAAGGTCAGCATATGCTTATTTTCTTAGGATTGCTCGCGCTCGTTTTTTTGTTCTTGCTTTCCGCTTTCTGGTCAGCATCCGAGACAGCTATTACAAGACTATCAAAATACAAGATAAAAAAACTGATAGCGATAAACAAATCGCTTTCTGCTCCCCTTGAAAGATGGCTTCATTCCCCTTATTATCTTCTAACAACTATCCTTGTAGGCAATACCGTTACAAATTTTACGGCCGGCTTCGTTTCAACTCTTATAATGATTCAGATTTTTAGTTTTTTAGACAGGTCTGTAGTAGAATTTTCTACATGGCTTATTACAACCACATTTCTAATAGTATTTTCCGAGCTGACTCCCAAAATATACGCAAGGCTAAATCCTGAGAAAATGACCATTATTTCGTTGCCGATATTACATCAAATTGAGCATATAACACGACCTTTTATTTATCCATTTAAGAAAATAGTGCGCTTTTTATTCCCTAGAACGGATATTCTTCCGCCAATCGGCAGACTTGCGTATTTAAGCCTAGGAGAGGTCAAGACTTTGATTTCCGAGGCTACTCATGCCGGGATGCTGGGAAAAGAAACGACGCAGATGCTGGAAAGAGTAATTAATCTCGGGAATTTAAATGTTGAAAAAATTATGAGGCCGGTTGATAAGATTGAGTCCGTTAAATTTGACGAAGACGAGGAAATGTTTTTAGATCTTGCAGTTGAAACCGGGCGGAGCAGGGTTCCTGTGCATGGTAATAAAATAGATGAAATAATAGGATTTGTCTACACAAAAGATGTGCTTTGGGCGTGGAGAAATAATAAAGGTAAATTTTCAAAAGATTTTATACGCCCGCCGTATTTTATAAGCAAAGACAAAAAAGTCCATGATTTGCTTAAGGAGTTCCAGTCCGGGCAGACGCACATGGCGTTTGTTGAGGATTCTTTAGGAAATTTGCTGGGATTAGTTACGCTGGAAGATATTCTGGAAGAAATAGTGGGCGAAATATTAAGCGAATGCGAATTAAATATTGAAAATGAAACTGAGTGCGAGTTAAAAAAGGACATTAAACAGCAATGATTTTTATAATAATAAAATTCATTATTTTATTTCTGCTGATATGCTTTTCGGCGTTTTTTGCAGGGACGGAAACGGCATTAACAAGCCTTTCTTCCATTTCCTTGAGACAGCTTAAGGAAAGATTTGCCGGCTTGAGGGAGCAATTCGAGTTTTGGGAAAGACGGCCTAATGATATTATATCAACACTTCTTGCGGGCAATAACCTTGTTAGTATAGGCGCCAGCGTGCTGGCGACTTCATTATCGTTGGATTTCATAGATATTTTGGGATTTCAAAGAGAAATTATTCTTGTGGTATTTCCCGTTTCAATAACACTAGTGATACTCTTTTTTGGCGAGATAATACCAAAAATATCCGCAAGATACATGCCTGGAAAAGTGGCAATTTGGGGAATGCCTTTAATTTTTATAATCAACAAGGGCTTTAAACCTGTTAACAGATTTTTGCTTTCAATTTCAGAGAATATTTTAGGCATTTTTGGGCAGAAAGTTCTTAATGAAGACACATTTTTGAAACCCGAAGAATTAAAATTTCTGCTTTCTTCAAAAGATATCCTTCCTCTGCCTGATAGTGCGAGGCATATGATAAAAAATATTCTTGATTTCGGGAAAACAAGGATTAGCCAGGTTATGGTGCCGAAAAGCGAGATACAAGCGGTGGACCTTAATCAAGATAAAGATAAAATAATTGAGCAGATTATTGATAAAGAATATTCACGGATTCCCGTATATAGAGGAAATATTGACAATATTGCAGGAATTATTTATAGTAGGGATCTCGCCCTTGCTTGGAGAAACGGTTCTTTGTTTTTAATTGAGGATCTGATAAGGCCCGCAACATTTGTTCCTGAAACAGCGTACATAGACCGTGTTTTAAAAGATTTTAAAACTTCACATAATCATATGGCATTGGTTGTGGACGAATTTGGTTCAACCGTGGGACTCGTTACGATAGAAGACATTGTTGAGGAAGTTGTCGGTGAAATCTGGGATGAGTACGATATTCAGGAAAAACGGATAATATCTTTGCCTGACGGTTTTCATTTAATTAAAGGCGTTGAGTCATTAATGTACGTAAACAGCGAACTGAAACTTAATCTGCCGGCGGGTGATTTTAGCACTATAAACGGATGGGTTTTGGATTTATTCGGAAAAATTCCGAAACAGGGAGATACTATCCGATGGGACAATCTTTTAATTGAAATAGTTGATGCCGACAAGAAAAAAGTTTTGCGAATCCGATTAAAGAAATTGATATAAAAAACAAAGGCGTTCAAAAGTTCACTGGTTTATGTGTTTACGAGTTACGACAAAGGCATTTAACTTGTGGATATGGTTGGGTTGGCAAAGGTGCCAAAATGGCACCTTAAACAGAGGGGCTCGCATTGGCCGATAGCGGCAAAGCAAATCTTGTGCTGAACCTGATATTGAAAACAATATAGAGAGAGGAATGATGGCCAAGACACTAACCGTACAACAGATTGAAAGCAAGATTTATGTAATCCGCGGCAAAAAGGTGATGTTTGACAGGGATTTAGCAGAATTATATGAAGTCACAACGGGCAATTTAAACAAAGCTGTGCAGAGGAATATAGAACGCTTTCCTGCGGATTTCATGTTTCAATTAAACTCAGAAGAATATGAATCTTTAAGATTCCAAATTGGAATCTTAAAGAGAGGACAGCATTCCAAATATTTTCCGTATGCATTTACACAGGAGGGTGTGGCGATGCTTTCCGGAGTCTTGAGGAGTAAAAGAGCGGTGCTAGTTAATATTCAGATTATGCGGGCTTTCGTAAAATTGAGACAATTGCTCATGAGCAACCATGACCTTTGGCACAAGATTGAGGAAATGGAAAAGAAATATGACAACAACTTTAAAATCGTTTTTGATGCGCTCAGAAGTCTTCTTCTCTCCGGCCCGGATAAACCGCTAACGATAAAGGGTTTTACAAGAGAATAACCCAGCAAGACGGGGTCTTTACATTTAGCACGGATAAAAGACTATTTGGGGTCAGACCCTTGGAAATTTGCTTACCTGCATGTGGGGTCTGACCCCAAGCAGTAATAGAGCACGAGAATACGCAGTTGAGGTTGAAATGTATTACCACATAAAAGGCCTTGTTCTTAAATCGCAGATTTCCGCTGAGGCGGATAAAATAATAACTGTTTACACCCACGAGTGGGGTAAGATTTCTGCCGTTGTTCCGGGAGCAAAAAAGATAAAGGCAAAATTAGCCTGGGCGGCTGAACCGATAAGAGAAAACGAGTTTCTGGTATATGCAAAAAACGGTTATTTGAGGCCGAAAGTAACAGGCGCAAAAGCAATTAATAGTTTTACAAAACTTTTTTGTGACTGGCGCAGGTTTTCAATAGCTCAGTACTGTGCGGAAATCATGGATGTTTTAACCCCTTTTAACAGCGAGAATGCGCGCAAATACGAGCTTCTTTCAAGAACTTGGAATTTATTGGAAACATCAAAATATCCCTGGAGAATTTTTTCGGCGTTTGTCCTGCGGTTCTTGAATCTTTCGGGGTATAGTTTTACGGAGTTTTTGAAACGGAACAAGCACCTGGTAAATAATCCGGAACGAGAGCTGATAGGAAAACTTTCAAACATGCCCGGAGAAGACGTGGATAAGCTTTTTCCTTTGGAATCTCGTATCGAAACCAATATAAAACAGGCGATAGACAGCTATCTAAGCATGTATCTGCCGCGAAAACTTTGCTCAAAAGAATTTTGTGAAAAAATTATTGCGACAGAGTAAAAACAGCCAACGCGACCGGCGACCAGTGACCGGGAACGACGGGAAATATTTTTGAACTTTCGTTTTTACTGGTATCCGGTAGCCGGTTGCTGGTGGCGATTTTAAGGAAATCAAATGACTTTTCAAGAAATTATAATGACGCTTCAAAAATTTTGGGCCCGTCAAGGGTGCCTTATATGGCAGCCGTATGACCTTGAAAAAGGAGCAGGAACATTTAATCCCGCAACTTTTCTGAAATGCCTTGGCCCAAAGCCTTGGGCTGTAGCGTATGTTGAGCCGTCTCGCCGTCCTACCGACGGCAGATACGGGGAAAATCCTAACAGGCTTCAGCATTATTATCAGTATCAGGTTATCATTAAACCGGCCCCTTCGGATATACAAAAAACTTATCTGGCAAGCCTAAAAGCAATAGGGCTGGATCCTAAAAAACATGACATTCGTTTTGTTGAGGACGACTGGGAATCGCCAACTTTAGGCGCATGGGGACTCGGCTGGGAAGTTTGGCTGGACGGAATGGAAATAACCCAGTTTACATATTTTCAGCAGGTTGGAAGTATTGACCTTAATCCGATTTCGGTGGAAATTACATACGGCTTGGAACGGCTTGCCATGTATTCCCAGAAAAAAGACAGCGTTTATGATGTTATTTGGACGGACGGAATTACCTACGGGCAGGTTCATCTTGAGGACGAGAAACAATGGTCTCGTTACAATTTTGAGGAAGCGGATGTGGATCTATTGAAACGCCATTTTAATGATTGGGAAAAAGAAGCCAAAAGATTAATTGATAAGAAAATGGTGCTTCCTGCTTATGACGCAGTAATGAAATGCTCCCATTTGTTCAATCTTTTGGATGCTCGCGGGGCAATTTCCGTAACGGAAAGGACATTTTATATTGCGAAAGTCAGAAATCTTGCAAGGATAGTCGCAGAAAACTATATTCAGATGGAATCCGATCAAAAATAGGAAATATAAATGGTTAAAGATGCTTTATTAGAAATCGGTGTAGAAGAAATTCCCGCCTCATATTTAAATTCTGCTTTGGAGCAAATGAAAATACTTGCTGAAAAATTCTTAAGGGATAATCAGCTGGCTTTTTCTGACACAAAAGTATACGGTACTCCGCGCCGGTTAACTCTTGTCATTAAAGATGTGGCGGAAATAAGCGAAGACAGATGCGATGAGATACTGGGCCCGTCAGTTAAGGTTGGACGGGATGAAAAAAATAATTTTACTATGGCGGCAAAAGGATTTGCTTCAAAATATGGCGTTGAAACAGAAAAGCTAAAAGTTAAAAAGACGGACAAGGGCGAATATTTGTGCGTATTAAATAAAATTAACGGTGAAAAAGCCGAAAAGATTTTAGCCGAATGCTATTCATATGTTATAAAAACTTTAAATTTTCCTAAAAGCATGGTTTGGGAATCATCAAATTTCAGATTTGCGCGTCCGATAAGAAATTTAACAGCTTTATACGGCGAAAAAAAGATAAAAATTAAAGTTGCAAATGTTAAATCTGATAATATCACTTACGCCCTGCATTCTTCTGCTAATAAAAAAGTTGTTATAAGATCAGCTGAAAAATACATTGATTTACTGCGTAATGCTTGCGTTTTAGCCGATGCCCAGGAAAGGAAAAAAGTAATTGAAAAAATAATTGATTCCGCGTCAAAACGTGTAAAAGGGGAAGTGCTTAAGGACGAAAATCTTTTAGATGAGATAAATTGTCTTGTTGAACATCCTGTGGCTATAGTGGGAACATTTGATGAAAAATATTTGAAACTGCCTCATGAAATATTAACTAACTGCATGGCCAAAAAACAAAAATATTTTGCAATTTCTGATTCAAAAGGGAAATTGACTAATTATTTTCTTGGAATAAGAAACGGGATGTCTGAAAATAACGAAGTTGTGCGTGAAGGGTTTGAGAGAGTTCTAAAGGCAAGGCTTGACGATGCAGAGTTTTTCTTTCATAAAGATACAAAAAGTCCGCTTTCAGAAAAAGTGGAAAAATTGAAAGGGGTAGTTTTGCAGGAAAAGCTGGGCACTATATATGACAAAATATCGCGGGTAAAAGAAATAGCGAAGTATCTGGCACCTTTAATAGGCGTTAAAGCGGATGTTAAATCTATTGAAAAATCATGTGATTTGTCAAAAGCTGACCTGGTAACGGATATGGTTTTTGAATATCCCGAGCTTCAGGGTGTAGTAGGAAGAATTTATGCTCAAAAAGACGGTGAATCGGAACAAATATATCGCTCAATTGAAGAGCATTACTGGCCGATTAACGCAGAAAGCAAATTGCCGGCTACTGATTTAGGGATTCTTCTTTCAATTTCTGACAAAGTTGATACATTAATAGGTGATTTTTCCGCAGGACTAATCCCAACAGGTTCTTATGACCCATACGGGCTTCGCAGGATGGCGGTCGGAATATTAAGGATTTTGGAAAAAAATAGTTTTCATGTTTCTTTGAAAGAGCTTACTGAAAAAGCTTTTTCAATTCTGCCTGAAAAATTAAAACAGAACAAAGAAGCAATAGGCCAGCTTATGGATTTTTTCAGACAAAGGCTTGAAGGTGTTTTGGAAAATCAGGGTTTTGCATTTGATGAAATAAGGGCCGTTATTACACGAAGCTATGACGATGTTGTTGATGTGAAAAAGAGAATAAGCGCTCTTAAAACGATGAGGAGTAAAAGTGATTTTGAATCGTTAATGATTGCTTTTAGAAGAGCTTCAAATATACTTAAACAGGCCTCAAAGACAGGTGTCCAATTTTCTGAAAGCGTAGATGAAACTTTATTAAAAGAGGAATCCGAAAAAAGTTTATATGCGGACATAAAAAGGATTGAAACGGAATTAAAAGGCTTGTTAGAAAAAAAGGATTATCTGGAAGCGCTTCAAAAAATTGTTTTAATAAAAAAATCGCTGGATGATTTCTTTGAAAAAATATTAGTTATGGCGGATGATGTTAAAATCCGCTCAAATCGCCTTTCAATGCTTAACTATCTTTTAAAGCCTTTTTACAATATTTTGGATTTTTCGCTGATCCAGGGCATTGGGAAATAGGAACTTTTTCTGCTTGAAAAAGAAATGATGGTTAATGCAATTCATGTTCAAAAATAAAAATGTTTTAAATGCTTGACAAATTTATTTTAGTTTGGTAGAATACTGAAGAATAAAATTGAATGAATTGTTTCTTCGACGATAAATAAAGCTTTTTGAAATCCAATAAAAAATAATTTTTAAAAACATCATATAAATATTTGACAAATTTTTTTTAGTTTTATACAATTTCTGCTCTTTTCAGAAATGTGCGAAAAGTGCATAGGTTGTATTTTTCTCTGTAAATACAGGGATAAGTTCATTGAAAACAGTGTCTAGCTTTAAAGTTAGACCAAAATAACGCGTGCAGATAAACGCCCCGCGCTGCTTTCAGCAGCTCAGTTTTGCAGTGAGCAGTTACCAGTAATCAGTTATCAGTTAAGGAATTTATTTAGTTTAGACCTTAATTGGTCATTGGTTACTGTTAACTGTTCACTGTACGGACTGAGACGCCGAAGGCGGCGTAAGGGGCAAACAAAGGGTTCAAGTAATTTCTTTGTAGTAGTTTTTTAGTAATTAATAGAGCCAATAAAAGAACCTCTATAAATTTTTTTATGGAGAGTTTGATCCTGGCTCAGAGTGAACGCTGGCGGCGTGCTTAACACATGCAAGTTGAGCGAGTTTTAGCAGAACACCGCTAAGACTAGCGGCAGACGGGTGAGTAATGCGTGGGAAATCTTCCTTAAAGTGGGGAATACCCCCGAGAAATCGGGGTTAATACCCCATAAGACCACAACTCGGCATCGAAAAGGGGTAAAAGGAGCAATTCGCTTTAAGATGGTCCCACGTCCTATCAGCTAGTTGGTGAGGTAACGGCCCACCAAGGCTTCGACGGGTATCCGGCCTGAAAGGGTGAACGGACACACTGGAACTGAGACACGGTCCAGACTCCTACGGGAGGCAGCAGTGGGGAATTTTGGACAATGGGCGAAAGCCTGATCCAGCGACGCCGCGTGAAGGATCGCATGTAGGTGGTTAGACAAGTCTATGGTGAAATTTCCCGGCTTAACCGGGAAGGGCACATGGATACTATCTAGCTTGAGTGTGGGAGGGGTAGACGGAATTCCCGGTGTAGCGGTGAAATGCGTAGATATCGGGAGGAACACCCATGGCGAAAGCAGTCTACTGGCCCAATACTGACACTGAAGTGCGAAAGCTAGGGGAGCAAACAGGATTAGATACCCTTGTAGTCCTAGCTGTAAACGATGTTCACTAGATGTGGGAGGTATCGACCCCTTCCGCGTCGACGCTAACGCATTAAGTGAACCGCCTGGGGAGTACGGCCGCAAGGCTAAAACTCAAAGGAATTGACGGGGACCCGCACAAGCGGTGGAGCATGTGGTTTAATTCGATGCTAACCGAAGAACCTTACCGGGGCTTGACATCTAGCTGCATATACTAGAGATAGTATAGCCTTCGAGGGTGCTAGACAGGTGCTGCATGGTTGTCGTCAGCTCGTGTCGTGAGATGTTGGGTTAAGTCCCGCAACGAGCGC
>JAPLKN010000067.1 GCA_026388075.1 Elusimicrobiota bacterium | reverse complement strand
TTGACCCATTAGCCACAGATATTTCCAGTGCCCGTTTTATCGCCTTAGAAAGAACGATGACTAAATGGGAAATGGAACAAAAGAAATTTAATAATATTGATAAGTTAGGGGTAGCGACAGATACCCAATCTAAAAATGCTGATGAAGCAAGGAAAGAAGCCAAGAATGAAGTTTCTGTTTCGGAGCCAGAAGATTATCAAAATAAAGAATTTATTATTTTAGAATGGTTCACTATTAGAGACGGAAAGAAAGTTCATTTCTTTACCGATTTTAATTGTTCACTTTTATTGACTGAAGTTAAGAAATTAGTTTTCAAAGATGATGAATTTCCTATTACTGTTTATCCCTTCTCTCCAATTCCACACGAATTTTGGTCTTTATCCGTTCCCGATTTATTAGAGGACAAGCAAAGGGCTAGTGCTATCTTGGTTAATTTGGGATTAGCGATGGAAAAATCCAAATTATATCCTCGTTATCTTTTTGATAGAAATGCCATCTTAAATGTTCAGGACTTAAAAAATCCCCAATCTAATAAATATATCCCTACTGACCCTGCTGGTAGAGCCTTGAGAGATGTAATTGTTCCTTTAGAACAATCAACCATCACCAATTCGACCAATCTTATTTATGAAATGATTAGGGATATTTCCGAGAGAACAGTAGGAACTCCTCAATTAAGACAAGGTATCGTTTCTAGCGGAAGAAGAACAGCCACAGAATTACAATTGACTTCCGTTAATGCCGATACTCGCAATTCTTTAGCGGCTAAGTTGTTTGCCAATAGCGATGTTGAGTTCTGGACTAAATGGTTAAGTAGATATACCCAATTTAAGGCATTAGCCAAAGATAAAATTATCAGGATTCAGGGAACTTTAGGAGTCAGGTTTGAATCTATTGAAACCGATACTTTTAACTTTAAGACAGACCCTGATATTATAATTGAATCCAGCAATGTTTCTCTTCAGAAAAAGATGCTGGATAAACAATCCTTAGTGGAATTATCTAAAGTAATTATTGAACCTGACACTCTCACTGCCGCTAAAAGATGTTATAAGAAAAAATTATTACAACTTTCTGATTTTAATAAAGATGAGATAGACCAAGTGCTTCCTCCAAACTTTGATGAATTAAGGGCTCAAGAAGAAAATAAACTTTTAGAGAAAGGTAAACTTCCAGAGATAGAACCTTATGATGACCATTATACCCACATGATTATTCATAACACGGTTCCTATGAATAAAATCACTAAGGCTGTCGTTATTGCCCATATTCAAACTCATAAAGATGCTTTCTTAAAAGATAGACAAAAAGAAAAGGAATTAGAATATCAACAACAAACTAAACCAGAAGCGGGTGCTCAACCCAATCCCAATGGGGCAATAGAGGGACTTATTTCAAGAGGGAGAATGCCCTTTGAAAGACCGCAGGTTCCTACCAATCAAATACAACCAACTAATATACCCCCTAACACAGGAGAGGTGCCACAGATTACTACCCAATAATATGCCATTCAAATCAAAAGCTCAAATGAGGAAGTTCTTTGCCTTAGAGAAAAAAGGTAAAATTTCTGATGCTAAACTCCAAGAGTGGATTGCTTCTACTCCTGATATAAAAGGATTACCCGAAAGGGTAGGGTCGAAAACTAAACATAAAAAACATAAAAAATAATATGGCAAAAAAATGGATACAAGGTGCTATTGGTAAAAAGGGTGCCCTACATCGTTCTTTAGGAATTTCGCAAAATAAGAAAATTCCTGCGGATAGATTAACCCAAACAGTTAATGCCCTTCAAAAGAAAGAACAAAAAGGAAAATTGACTAAATCAGAACTTACTCTTTTAAGGAGAGCAAATTTAGCAAAAACTTTAAAAAGATTTCATAAATGAAACATAAAAAATTACCTTTTAAAATGCCAGTAATGGGAATACAACAACCTGTTCCAGAAATTCCCTTACAAGAATTTAATAATATCCCAGAAGTTTTTAAAGACCCTAAAGATATTGTTCTTGGGATTGGTGAAAAAGAAGTAGTCTTGGGAAGATTAAAAGAGGCTTATTTACAAGCATGGATGTCTCAAAAAGTAATTGAAATTACCTACCAAAGATTTCTACATGGTTTTTACAATAAAGACGGATTAGTGGCAGAAGCCCTTAAAAATGAATTAGCATCTACTCAAAACCAAATTAAAATAGCAGAAGGAGTATTAACTACCCTTCAAGAGTGGGAAAAATTTGAGGAAGATACAAAAGACACAAA
>JAPLKN010000066.1 GCA_026388075.1 Elusimicrobiota bacterium | reverse complement strand
GGAAAATCCCGCAAATGAAAAAGCCAAGCGCGACTGCGAACAGAATTTTGCGCCTGAGCATGAAGCGCCGGAACTGATAGGCATTGCAGAAGGAGTATGGCAAATAGTAAAAAATGGAGAAATGCTGCTTGAGAAAGCGCTTAAAGCGGCAGCAGAGCGTTTTGTGGAAATGCATGGAAATATGAGCGATATAGTCCGCAAGACACGTCTGACCGGAGCGACAGAAATATTGCGTGCTATATATCTTGCAATAAATGAAGCATGGAAAAAGAGCGGTGATTCGATATTCGGGGTCCCTAGCATTTCCAATGAAGTGCTGAAAATAGCCATAGAAAAACACAGGGAATATAACATTGCCCATCCTGAAGCGCCGCTGACGGAAAACAAAGGATCTTTACCAATGGCTGCGGAGGTTCCTCTATACGAAAAATCATATTTTAAAAAATTGGCTGAAAATAATATCCCTCTACCCAAAACGATAAATATCGTTTTGCCAATAAGATATATGGATGGGTATGGAGATCTTGCGATAGTAAACATCTTACTTCAAAAGATGAAAGAAAACTATTTAAAGATCAAAAGTGATTTAAAATTCAATATGATCTATTTAGAAGGAACATTAGATATGGCAATTGAAGCGGGCATGGTGCCCGGATGGGATAAGAATGGAAACCAGGAAAAGCAGACTATAGGAAATGTTACTTATTATAATTTAGGAGATTTTCATTTTGGTGCCATTGATATTATGAAAGAAATATCTTCTGATAACGATATTACGCTGATTCATGGATCATCAAATGTGAATTCAAGCGAGTTTGGACCGCAATGGGCAATTATAGCGGAAAATGTGAGTTGCGGAGGCGCAAATTTTTATCTGATAGATCCTGGCACTTATAAATCGGGAGATATTCCAATGCAAATAATCAGGACGACGCCAAGAAAACCGGAATATATTAGAAGCCCGAATAGTTTGTTTTATTCCGACGATAAATTTAGAGAAAAGCAAGAGGAATATGAGCGAGAGATCAAGCCTTATAAACGGCGTACTTATTTTGCTGAACTACAGCCGGGAAAAATAAATTATCGCGATCAATCATTTCTGGCAAAAAGGCTGGATGTGTTGGGATTGTTCAGCGTAACAGAAGAATATAAAGAATTATTTAACAGGCTTACCAAAGATAGATTAGCATCAAAGAAATCGTTAATGTCAAAACTGAAACTTCCTGAAGAACTTGCAGATACCGGCTGGGGTTTTGAATATTTAAGGTATTTAGACAACTTGTTTGTGCCTCCTTTTGGAACAGAGTTTGATAATGCCAATCCTAAGGGGGCCACCTATTTTATTTCGATAGGGAAGATAAACAGTGAGTCAAAAGATACACCTGCGGTTTTTGACGGAAGTTTTAAACAAAGTATTATCCAAAATGTTAAGGACCTATCCGATAAAACCGGCTGCAGAGTATTGTATCTAAAAAAAGACGGCGTTGAAGAATTGTTTCCCGATAGAAAAAGCTCAAAAAATACTATTGTTTTGCTAGATTTTATTCCCCCGGACCAATTTGATGTTCTTCAAATTCTTGCTGATGAGTTTCCTTCCGGGATTCGCGGAACGGTAACGCTTTCAAAACAGCTGTATATCACCTCAAAAACAGGCAGGCCGTTCAGATATGAAAATGCACCATATCAGGAAGGTTTTGTAGACCTAATAAAAAAATATGCTAAGGATTTTTCATTGGATCTGTTTCGGGAATCGAAAACAGCTGATTATATTGATCCTAAGGCAAGAAAAACATATCAAGAATTTGCCGAAGGTATGTTGAAGGAATTTGATTTTGATTTAAGGTTTGACCGCCTGCTATTTTATGGATGGGCCAAACATTTATTAATGCATGTGAGCATGGAGCCTGAAAAAAAGGAAATCTTAGAAAATAGTTTAGAACCATTTAGCAAAGCAGAGGATGAACACAAAAACGAGCCGTTTGAAGTCTTTTTTAAGGACAAGAAACCGGGAAACATTAATTTAGCACTTCCCGGCACCTACGCTTCTTTCGCCGAAGAGCTTGAAGAGCTTTTCAATACTAACAAGAGCCCTGCAAAATGGAGCTGGGCATATCCCGAAGACATTAATAGCACTGTAGAAGCCGATTGGAGACCGGGCAAGATGA
>JAPLKN010000065.1 GCA_026388075.1 Elusimicrobiota bacterium | reverse complement strand
TATAATCTAGCGAAAAAGAAAGATGGAGGATATAAATATAGAAATATTATTAATATAATGAGTACTTTAGAATTAGAAAAGAAAATAAATGACAATCCTATAGCTTTTGTTTCGAGACAAAAACCATTATTTGATTTCTTGAGTCTTGACAAAGATAAGTCTTTAACTAAACAAGATTATGAATATTAAACTCTCATCTTCGTTTTAATTATGAGTGCAAACAATAAATTAATAGTTTATAAAAACAAAAAAGGTAAATTCATTATTGATAATGTTGATGTTGGTAGTGGTGGAAAGTTTAGGGAAGGTGAAACAAATACTTTTAAAGATGCTCGTAAATTAGTGTATAAAATAATGTCTGAAACTATAATAGAGTATGGGGTAGAGTATTTAGAAAAT
This sequence comes from Elusimicrobiota bacterium, assembly GCA_026388075.1. NCBI lineage: Bacteria > Pseudomonadati > Elusimicrobiota > Elusimicrobiota bacterium. Next base: position 4,725 of record JAPLKN010000065.1, on the reverse strand, counting down.
TGTTTTGATGATAACCAAACTCTAACTAAATAAAAATATGACTCATAGAGAAAAAATTAAGCTAGAACAAGATTGGTTTCAACAGAACAATAAATGTTGTAATAAATGTCAAAGGACTGAAGATTTGACGATTGACCATATAGTACCTGAATATTTATTAGAACAATTTGGAGTCGATGTTCTAAGAAATTATGATCCCGATAATTTACAGATTTTATGTAGGAGATGTAATGCTTTTAAAGGAAATAGATTAGATTTTACTAACCTTAAAACCAAACTTTTATTGTTAAAATATCTCAATCAAATTTAAACTAAATAAAAAGATGAAAAAAATAAAACAAGCCATATTAGATAAAATTCTTTATATTGGGGAAGAAATTCCAAGCGAGATTGCTACAGATAAGCGTCCCAAATTTGTGTTATTGGGAACGCCCCAAGAACTAATAGACGAAACCGAGATAGAGTGTTCCTGTGGCGAGCCCTGGACATTGGGTGTAATCCATAGAAAAGATAAACCCTGTTATTATCCAGAGAGAAAATAAAATAACCAAATAAACTATGACTATGAAAACAAAAAAGAGAATACTTAGATTAATTGGATTAGGATTTACTATTGGTGGCTTGATTATCGCCATTAAGGGTGATTTAACAGATGGATTATTGATGATGATACTTGGAGAATTAGTGGATTTAGAATATAGATTTAACAAACTCTAACTGAATAAAAATATGAATATACTTAATTGGTTCAAAAAAGAATATTTTCCTCCCAATGCTTCAGGTATTTGTGAAAGACCTGGCTATTCTGCCGATAAGAGAAATGTCTGTAGCAAGGAGTTATTAGTGGGAGCCGCTCCCATCGTTTGGTATGAAAAAAGCCCTGATGACTTTAGGAGTTATTGGAATGGACAATATACCCAGAATGGTGGTAGTGATTGCTATGCTTGGTTGTTGTCTATGTTGGTAGAGAATGCTAATGAGAGAGAGGAAGGCAAAAGAATAAAGTTTTCAGCAAAAGATATTTATGGTAATTGCTGTGAACCTTATCCAGTGTTGGGCTTGTATGTTGAGAAAACAATGAAGTGGCTCTATCATAATGGGGTGACATTAGAACATCTTTTACCGAGTAATAATTTAAGTGAAGCACAGGTAAGAGATTTGTCTAATTTAAAACCAGGAGATAGACAGGTTGCCTTAGTTTATAAACCTAATGGGTTTGCTTATTTAGCACCAACATTTACTTTTGATGATATTGCTCAGATTCTACAAACAGGACAGTTCTTAGGTGTTTCGGTAATATTGACAGATGAAGGCTGGACAAATAAGAATGGTTGGGTAGAACCACCATTACCAAATACTCCTCAGTCGCAGTTGGGTTATCACGCTGTCGCCTTAAAGGAGTATGGATTAGTTGCTGGAAAGAAAACTATCAGCTTTGAACATGCTTGGGGGAACTGGGGATACAAAGGTAAGGGTATTGGTTTTTTCCAAGAGAACTATTTACCTTATATGTTTATTCCACCACAATACTTATTAGATTTACCTAATAACTGGCGGGATACAGCAACTAATACTACTGAAAAGCCAAAGTGGCAATGGAATTATGATTTATATTACGGAATGGAAGACCAAGAAGATATAAAGATGCTCCAGAAAGCCTTGAAATATGAAGGAGTGTTTCCTCTTTCTGTTCCCGAAACTGGGAATTTTTATGGAATAACCTATTCAGCAGTAATGGATTTCCAAGAAAAATACAGAGATGAAATATTAACTCCTCTTGGACTGACAAAACCGACTGGATTCGTAGGAACTTCTACGAGAAAAAAACTTAATGAGATATTCAAATAATAAACTAAAATAAAAAAAATATGTCAAAGCAATCACCAATATTAGCTTCTTCTATGGATACTCTAACGGAAGAAGAAATGACAAAAGCTATTGATAATTTTAGTGAAATAGTAGGCAAAATTACCAGAGGGCATTTAGAAAATCTTATAGTATTAAATTTGATTTTGAAAGAACTTCCTAAATTGAAAAAGGGGAAAGTAGGAATAAAGTTTGACTTTGGGACTAAAAAAGAGTGGGAATTAAGAAGGATAAAATAAACTAAAAAATATGAAAGAAAAGAAATTCAAAGCGTGGGCAATAATTACAAAAAGGGGAGTTATTATAGATTGTAGTGATAATTGGGGAGTAAGTTTAACAATCTTTACCACGAGAAAAGCAGGGCAAAAATATCTTAAAGATATGGAGATGGAAAAAGAATGGAAAGTTGTCCCGTGTGAGATAGTAATCTTAAAGTAAAAGGTATGAAGGCGAACACCAAATGTAACAATAATTGTAACCTTTAGTCCATATATGATGAAATCAAACTGGCTTGAGAAAGCTATACAAAAATACTTTCCCGAATTAGGATATGAACCCCGTAAGAAAATAAATCAATTCTGCCAAATAATAATTAAAAGGTGTAAGGAGCAATGTGAAAAAAGGCATGCTAAAGACCAGCAAGGTAAACTCCTATGAAGAACCCTTCTAAAAAAACTCTACGCAATAAGTGTGATAAATTGTGTAGCCAGCTAGTTCGTAGAAATGGTAAGTGTGAAAGATGTGGTAATACACAAAATTTACAATGGTGTCATTTTATCAGTCGGAATGTTATTAAATTAAGGTATAACCCCTTGAACTTCACTTGCCTTTGTGCTAAATGTCATTTTTGGGGACATCAACATCCCAGAGCATTCGCTGATTTCTGGGATAAATTAAAAGGGGCTGGAACAACAAAAAAATTAGAAAAGATGGCTAATAGTTTAGAACCCATTACCTTACAGTGGTATCAAAAGATATACGAAACTTTGCAGGAATTAAATGATAAAAATTTTAAACTATGAATAAACTAAAGAAATTTTATCATACCCATCGAGAATTTTGTATCAAGGTTATTTGGCTTACCATTCTGTTTGTAGCAGATTTTATTTTTTATTGTATTATTACATTATGATTGACCCTCGTTATCATTTCGAAAAGAAATACCATATCAATCCTATAGGAATTCTGAACTTCTTTTTCATAGAAGGAATTAAATTACAAAGAACTCCCAGAAGATATGGACTTTATAAACTAACTTTTACTTATGCCAAAAATGCCTATGGGATAAAAAATTTGACTTATTCTAATTTATATTATTTCCTAAAACGATATTCCAGATTCATGCATTGGATACAGAAAGGAAAACCTATTAAATTGTTTGACTAACTAAAATAGGCTCAATTGAGCCTATTTTTTATTGGGGAAGTTTTACTAATTCCCTCTCAATAGAAATTCTTTTAATTGTTCTCGTGTATTATTCTTTATTCCATATCTTTTGTGAAAATCTGAATGACAATCTTTACATAGAGTAATTCCGTTATCAATAGCAAATCGTAAATCTAAATAAGTAGCAAAGTTGAAGATATGATGAGATTGTAATTTACCTCCTTTCTGACCACATTTTTGACAAGTATAATTATCCCGAGCGAGCACTGCTTCACGCCATAAACGAAACTCTCTACTTTTTCTAATTCTGTCATTTTCTGGTGTAATACAGCCTTTCCAATTAGGATTATTTTCTCTCTTATGCACTTCACTCATTTTCTTCTTTGTTTCCTCAGAAAGATGTTTTCCATATAAATAATTTTTACTACCTTTATGAGATTCACTTATTTTTCTTCTTGTCTCATCAGAATGATGCTTGCCCTTATGCCATTTACTTATTTTTCTTTTAGTTTCTTCTAAAAGATGTCTGCCTTTTAATGCTTCACTAATCTTCTTATTTTGTTCTTCTGAATTTGGTTTATGTTTATATATTCCTGGTGGCATAGTTATTTTATTACCAGTTGATTGTCAAACAAACCTATTTTTTTAATGCATCCAAATTCTTTTGCCAAATCAACTCCATTTTCTATCATTTCTCTTAAAACTATTTCTTGGTGATAATCAGAATAAATCGCATTCCACCAATCAGCTTCCTCCCATTTCTGATAGTTGAACAAATTATATCTCGTAATATACATTTTCCAAGTTCTAATATCAAACTGAAATAGACCATATTTTGGTCTACCATCTTTATCTTTTGGGTTTACCGCTAATGGATTATTGGAACTTTCACAGATAGCAAGTTTTTCTATCCATTGTGTCAAATTGTTAGAAGTTTTCTGATTCCAATCTGTTATCTCATCGAAGTTTATCTTGGGAGCTATCAGCTTTGCTCGATTTGGAATAATCAAGAACAAGAGGCACATAGCACCGAAAATAAACCTCTTAAGAATATACACTCGTTATCGCAGCCCTTTGTAATCCACATTCTGGTCTATTCTGAAATAGATAGCCAAGATAGATAATATACCATCTATCAAGGGTAAGACAGAAGGTGAGATATAGGTTCGGATACTTGCGGTTCCGTTAATAATGAAGAGAACAATAATTGTCCAGTTGGTTCTGGAGAGGAAAATAGACTTAATGAATTTAAACATATTTGTATTGGGGTTAAAGTTGAGGTTATCGACCAATATTATCTATAAGTATACTCTTTTTTTAGGAAAAGTCAAATTATTTAGGATTTACTTTCTTTCTAAATTCATCTACAACTTCTTTTGGAATAGCATTTTTCCCTAGTAAACCATTCCATCTATCTACATTCAAAACTCCAGCTTTATCATAGCGTAAGAACATATCTACCATTTTATTAGG
>JAPLKN010000064.1 GCA_026388075.1 Elusimicrobiota bacterium | reverse complement strand
GAGTAAGATGTCCTTATTGCCTTCGAGAATTCTTAATCAAATAAAAAAATGCCAAAACCATTGCTTACTTTTCACGCTAATTTCATTAAAGTTTCAGGTCCAATGATAAGCGGAGAAACTCGTATTCAATTTGATGTTCCTGAATTATTTGAGAATGAAGTAGAGGGAATTGTTAGGTTATTAAAAAATCGTAATTTATTAATATCTATTTACGATGTGGAAGAAACTAACAACATTGAAGAAGAAAATACCACAGAAAGTATTAACTAATCGGCAAAAAGCCTTACGGATTAATCTTTATCTTTATAGCAATGTTCTTTTAGACACTCTTGAAATAGATAATAAAACCAAGCAGGAAATGTTATTTGAGAGGTTTGGTAAATGGTCAAGAAAACAATTAACTATTGACGAGTTAGAATCCTTTGTCAACTATCTTGAACAGAAAAGGGATAAAAATATTATAAATTTATGAAATCTATTAAAGAATATTATGACAAATTCATAAAAAAACATCCAGAGTGGGGTTCTTTTCTTTGTTTTGCAGAAGCAGTAAAACATCGTAAATATAATAGAAGAAAAATAAGTTATTGGTTCAATAAATTAGTTGATAAATGTGATTATATAAGAAAAGAGAAAAAACAGCTAATTGATTACTTGGTAGATTTGTCTAACTCAAATGACTAAAAAATGCCTTCTGGGAAGGTGCTTAAATACTATCTTCCCAAAATGATTTTTTCCAAATTGCCCCGTAGAGAAGAGTTTATGCCAAAGATGATAAATTATACCACCCTGTGAAATATCCCCCAAAATCGTAAGTTTTACAAAGTATTAGTATTTGATTTTTATTGAAAAATATGCTATAATAGAGTATGAAAACAAAATTTTATTGGTCGATATTAGTTCTTTGAAAAATAAATAAATATGAGTTTATTAGGAAAACATCATTCAGAGGAATCAAAAAGAAAAATGAGTGAATCACATAAGGGCAAGCATCCTTCAGAAGAAGCACGAAGAAAAAATAGCGAATCACACAAGGGTAATAAGCATCCTTTATATGGGAAGCATCGTTCCGATGAAACAAAAAGAAAAATAAGCAAAGCCCATAAAGGAAAGCATCATTCGGAAGAGACAAGGAGAAAAATGAGTGAGACACGTAAAGGGAATAAAAATCCTTTTTATGAAAAACATCATTCTGAACAAGCAAGGAAAAAGATAAGTGAAGCAAACCGAGGAGAAAAAAGTTATAATTGGAAAGGTGGTAAATCTTTTGAGCCATATTCAACTGATTGGACAGAAACATTAAGAAGAAGTATTCGAGAACGAGACCATTATATTTGTCAGATTTGTGGAGCATTACAAGGAGATAAAGCATTTGATATTCACCATATTGATTATAATAAAGAAAATTGTGACCCCAATAACTTGATTACCCTATGTCATAATTGTCATAGTAGAACAAATCATAATCGAGAATATTGGATTAAATTTTTCTTCCAGAAGAAACTTTATTAGTCAGTCTCTTAATATAAATTAGCCTGCTCGGCTAAAAGAGCAAGGAGGTAATAAGTATGAAAAAATTATTCGGAATCGCGGTGTATGACTTACATTACCCGCATTATCATCAAAAGCTTTGGAAAAACATCTTGCGGTATGTTAAACAAAACAGACCAGATGTTTTCATTTTAGGTGGAGACAACATGAACTTTGATGCTGTTGATCATTGGCTTCACGAGAAAGGTTTGGTGAGACAGTTGGAAGGGAAGAGAATCTTAGCGGAGTATGAAGGATTTAAGAACGACATTTTTAATCCTTTAGAAGAACTCTTACCCAAAACCTGCAGGAAGATTTGGCTTAATGGAAATCATGAAGACTGGGTTAAACTGGCTATTGACAGGAATCCTCAAGGAGAAGGTTATTGGGAAATTGAGAATAACCTTCATTTGAAAGATAAGGGCTGGGAAGTTTATGAATATGGGAAATATGTGAAAGTTGGCAAAGTGTTGTTCGTGCATGGGCAGTATACCAATCAGTATCACTCCAAAAAGACCGTAGATGTTTTTGAAAGAAATGTTGTTTATGGACACACCCATACCTTTCAAGTCTACACTAAGATTACTCCAGTGGAAAATGAACCCCATACAGGAATGTCAATCCCTGTTGCCTGTGAATTGAATCCAGATTATATGAGAAACAGACCCAATGCTTGGGTAAATGGATTTCTCACTTTTTACATTTATGATACTGGATATTTTAACCTATATCCAATAGTAGCCATAAATGGGGAATTTGTGAGTCCATGTGGAAAATTTTACAAGGGGACTTGATATGACTTACGAAGAAAGACAAAAACTAATTGAAGAATTTACTAAGCAGAGATTTCAATTACTCTTCAACAAAGGCAAGGAATATTCTGGTGGTAATGAAGATGTGAATTGGAACTTCAAGGAAGTTTCTAAAAGATTGGGCACACGACTTGCTGGAACTCCCTTATTTGTTTGTCTTGTCTATTTAGAAAAACATATTATTTCTTTGGAAAAATGGGCAAGAGATGGAGTTTTAAGCAGTGGTGAAGATGTTCATTCAAGATTGGCAGATACCAAAAATTACCTTGATATCTTAGAAAGCCTTATCATTGAGGATAAGAAGGAGGTATGAAAATGCGTATTGGAATAGATTTAGATGGGACTATCTTTCAGACTTATGAAAGAATGGCGGAAGTATTTTATCTGGAAACTGGCAAGAATATGGATTTGTCCACGATAGGAAGTGCTGAAACTATGATACCTTCTGAATTGAAATGGTTAAAAAAGTATTTTGAAAAACCAGAAGCCCATAATGTTGCTCCATATCCAGATGCTATGAGAATCCTCAAGGAACTGGAGAAACGGCACGAACTGTATTTTATTACGGCTCGCAGGAAAGAAGTGGAAGAAGATACTCGGAGGATAATGAAAAGTTACGGCTTTGATAAAAGAATCTTTATTGTTTCTCGGGAAAATAAAGTTGAAACTTATAAACTCTTGAAATTGAATTTGATACTGGAAGATGAACTGTGCTTTGTTGAACCTTTCTATACAAGCAAAACTAAGATAATTCTTTTTGA
>JAPLKN010000063.1 GCA_026388075.1 Elusimicrobiota bacterium | reverse complement strand
TTCACCTGAAGTGGCAAAACATCCGGAAAAAATAAATCCGACTAAAATAAAAAATGGAATAAGAATTATATTTTTATTCATTATTTTGTTTCCTGTTCCTTACTCTCGTTTCCGTGCGCCTGTTTTTTGCCCAGGATTCCTCACTTGATCCTAAAACCGCGGGTTTTTCAGAACCATAGGATATTGTGCCGATATTCGTAAGAGGAACTCCTAATTTAGCGTAATATTCCCGAACCGAAAGAGCCCTTCTTTGACCTAATGCAAGGTTATATTCTACCGTGCCTCTTTCATCACAGTGTCCTTCAACTAAAAATGTCAAATCCGTATTATTTTTCATATACTCCGCATTTTTCTTGAGAGCATTTCTGGCGGCCTCAGTCAATTCTGATTTGTCAAAATCAAAGTATCCGATCTGCATTTCAGGAATTTTCTCCCAATCCGAGAAACGAACCGAAGGCTCTTGCTCCATTTCCTGCGTAGCCGTCGCTGTAACAGCAGCAGATTCCTGTTGTCCGGTTCTTACTAAAGTTTTTTTTGCGCATCCGATGAACAAAAAAACCGCTAACGAAATTACCAATAACTTTTTCATAAGTGTTCCCTCCGAATATTATTTTTACATTTCTATTTAATTCTATCCAAAGCTCTTTGTGATTCAACGTTATCGCTTTTATAGCGAAGTGATTTCTGAAAATATTCTTTTGCTTTCACCTGATTCCCCTTAGAAAATTCTTTGGTTCCTTCTTCGTAGTATCTTTTTGATAACAATTCAGAAACTTTGTCATATTCAATTCTTGCAGAAGAAAATTCAGGATTATTTTCAAGCGACTTTTTATATTCTTCATATGCCGCTTCTAAATTTCCTTTGCGCGCATAGTCCTGTGCCGTTTTGAAATTATTCTCAGCCATAGTGCTTTTGATTTTAAAAATATATATTCTTGAGTTTTCCGAATACTGATTCAGGGAATAGTCTTCGGAAGTCTTTTGAATGTCGCTAAATGCTTTCATGGCTTCCGAAAATTTGCCGGAATTATAAAGTTTCAAAGCTGTCTGGTATTGAGCATCTATTTCCTGCTTAATTTTAGTATCTTTATCAGAAGACTTTTCAGCCTTTTCTTTTATTTGTTTTTCTTTGAGCTTTTTAATGCACAAATTTCGGTAATTGACGGCATCCTGCCTGTTAGGGCTTGCCAATATTGCCGAATCAAAATATTTCAGAGCTTCCGCGTATTTTTCTTCGCTATACAATAAAACTCCTTTAAGATAAATTTCCTCAATCTGAACGTTAGATATTTTCTCAAGCTTAGCATTGATTTCTTTTGAATATTTCTTTGCTTCTTCATTATCCGGGTCTAATATTAAGAGTTCATTAATTTTATCTTTTGCAGAAACATAATCCGATTTATCGTAGAGTTCCTTGGCCTGAGACCAAAGTTCAATAATTTTGCTTTCGTTTTTCTTTCTAGTTTTTCCACGGTCAAGCTTTTGCCTACTTTCTTCAATATTTTTCTTTCCTTCAATTGCCTGAGCGTTAACAGGGTCTATACCAAGTACATAGTTATAGTATTTCAACGCTTTTAGCAAATTATTATCATACGTGGCTAACCGCGCTTTGGACAAGTATCTGCTTATTTTTACTTGAGTTTTCTGCTCAACTTTTTCAAGATTTTGAGCTATCTTTGCCAGATAATCCTTTGAAGGCTGATGATTCGGATATAATGAAAGTATTTCTTCAAATCTTTGACGGGAGTCCACATAGTCCCCCTTAAGATATTTTTCACGGGCCAGTTCAAAATTTTTGTTGAGATAATAGTCATAGGCTATACTCGGGTTAACTATATTGTTAAAAGCGATATCAATTCCTATTTTTTGAATCATCGAGAAATTTTTCAATGGTTCAGCCGAATAATTTATGCTCACATTTCCGAAATCAAGGCCAAGCCCCCCGCGCAAACCCGAGTTCAAGGAATCCGTCGTCTCCTGCCAGCCGATTCTTACGCTTAACGGATATATCGGTGAAATACTTGCTCCGCAGGCATAGGTAAGCAATTCGTCGTTTGTGGTTCTAGAAATTGTTGCTACACCGGTAAAATTTCTAATATCAGGATTTTCGTACTTCATTCCTATATCAAATGCAGTGGGAAGCACGGCTTCTTTTTTATAATAATTCAAGGATTTCCCCAAATTTTTAAATACAAAACTTCCGCTTAGTCCCATCGGCTCATAAATTCCGAAAATGCAGCCTAAATCAAAAGCAACTGCATTCGCCGAATAGCCGGCAATAGAACTATTTATAACTTTTAAATTCACGCCCACACTTCCGTAATTTTTTTCAACTGGAATAATTCTTTTTAAAGGAAATGCGAAATTTAGAACAAAAAGCATGTCTTCCGAAGTCGGTATATCATAGGAAATGCCGTTTGTATCATAGCCTTGGATATTTCCGTATGATAAAAGGGATACTCCGCCGCTGAAATTCCCGTTTTCTGTCGGCAATACAAAACCTGCAAACTTATAATTAATATCATCAGTCAGCTGTACGTTTGAAAAAGAAAACTTAGGCTGATAAAACTGAGCCATGCCAGCAGGATTTACAAAAATTGAACTGGGAGAATAATAGCTTGCAAGAATACTTGAACCCATGGAAGAAGTATGAGGATCAGGATTAATTGTTGAAATTTCTCCGGACGTAATTCCTGATGAAGAAAATAGAAGCCCTTGCCCTATAAAAAAAACTAAAGCTAAATAAAAAGCTTTTCTTGAAAGCCGAATGAAAAATTGTTTTGTAGAAGTTCCGAAAGCAAAACTGACAATCTCTATGCAAAATTTAAGGCCATAATAAAAATACATTAAGTCCTCCTTGCCAATTGATATTTTTTTATCCTTAATAATAAATCTTCCAAACTGAAAGGTTTAAATATGTAATCTTCCGCGCCCAGCTCAAAACATTTATCAACGGATTGTATATCCTCATTTGCGGTCATCATAATTATCGGTATATCTCTAGTTTCCGAATTACTTTTTAGAATACCGCAGATTTCTATACCGCTCGGCCCTGACGGAAAAGAGATATCTAAGAGTATTATATCAGGTTTTCTTTCTTTTGCAACGTTTAAAACATTTATTCCTTCATAAAGAATATCAGCTTCATAGTCTTTTCGAATAAGCAAATTCTTGAGCATATCGCATATCTGGCGATCGTCGTCTACAATAAGAACCCTTTTTTTGGGTGCTTGAGTAGGCGTAATAATTTTTTTTTCTTTATTTACTAATTTTAAAATCCTCGTTGCAAGATATTCGGGATCTATCGGCTTAACTATGCAGTCATCCCCGCCGACAGAAAAGCCTTTTTCAATATCTAAAGTTTCATCCCCGGTAATAAAAATAACCGGAATATTCGCCGTATCAGGCCTTTCTTTCAGTTGAAGATAAACATGAAAGCCGTCAACATCGGGAAGCCATACATCCAAAATGACTATATCGGGTTTTATTTCATTTGCTTTTTTAAGCCCCTGTTTTCCTGTGTTAGCTGAATAAGCCAAAAAACCATTTAGCCTCAATATAACAGTTGTTGTATCCAATAACTGCTGATCGTCGTCTATGATCAATACCTTAATATCGTTAGAAACCAACTAGGTTTTCCTCCTGTGTATTTTTTCAGGAACAATAAATAAAATCAACGGTTTCAAAGAATCTCCGTATTCAAGAGAAACATCTATACTGTCCTTAAGTTCCATTTTCTCGGAAATAATCTTATATCCCGGATATTTAACGATAATCTTGTGATTTCCTTTGGGAAGATCTATTTCCAGGGGATTTATTCCCGAAATTCCGTTAAATTCTTCCGCCCCGTCTTTTCCTTTGACAGAAACATAAACGTCCCCTAAAGGAATAGTATTTGCCCCCTTGTTCTTTAGCCAGTCCTGAATAAGCTGAAGCTTATAGACATTATCATTTGATTTCTGGAAAAGGTCCAGCTGTGCTTTTGAAGGGCTTCTTATTTCCATGCTTACACCGGATACTTTTCCAGTTAAATCCATCAGCGCTTTATTATAAACACTTTTATTAGAATTTATTAAAAAGGCTGTAAAACTTAATAGAAGAACAGCAATAATGGTTCCTATATATACAGGGCTTTTTAAAATATTTTTTTCTTTTGCCAGTTCAGGTACTTTAACACTGATTTTTGGCAGAATTTTCTTCAATACCTTGTCTTCTGAAATGGATTCAGCCTGAGCTTCTTCATTTATCGTAACAATTTTTGCCAATTTTTCAGTTCCAAGATTCTCTTTTGAAGCAGTTTCAAAATCCGTCTTAACAAAAACAACCGTAACATTATCTTTTCCTCCGGAATTATTCGCAGCGTGAATTAATTCGTTTACCACACTTTCGGCATTGTCTTTGTTAATTGAAACTATATCACGTATTGTAAAATCCTCAAGTTCGCCGTTAAGGCCGTCACTGCAAAGTAGATAACAGTCATTGGGTTTAATTTTTTCCTGTCTGTAGTCAATCTTAACCGTACTTTGAGTTCCAAGAGCACGGGTAAGCATGCTTTGTATTTCAGCATTTTTTACTTCCTGTTGGCTCATTTTGCCCGATTCAACTAGTTCGTTGACTTTTGTATGGTCTTTTGTCAGCAGCTCTATTCTTCCGCTTCTTATTCTATAAACTCTGCTGTCTCCGACATTGTAGATATGAACGACATCTTTTTTATTATCAAATAATATTGAAGATACTGTTGTTCCCATTCCTGAAAGTCTGGGAAATTTATCCGAATAATTTTTTAAAGCCCGGTTGGCAAGCCTGATAGCTGCCATCGGCTTCAACGCTTCAGGAGAATCAGATTGTATGCTTTTGCCTAAAATACCCTTTATATCATTAACATCCAACAGTTTGAACGACTTGATTACTATTTCTACGGCTAGCTGGCTGGCAAAATCCCCTGCCGCGCCTCCGCCCATACCGTCACACACGACAAAAAGATTTTCAGATTCAAATACACCAAGACTGTCTTGGTTATCGGATCTTAATCTTCCTACGTCGGTTTTTTCATAATGTTCAATTTTCACAAATAAAAAGTCCTATACCTTTTAGAATATTGTTTATTCCTATGAATAAAATATAGAATCATTAAAGCAAGAAAAATTAAAACACCTAAACATAATTTAATTATATAAGGTGTTTTATTTTCTCTTAAATCCGAAGAACCTGTTCTTAAGGGCCCTCCCAAATATACCGGCCATATTAACTTATTTTTAAATGTTCTTAAATTGCTTTTAAGCATCTGAATTGAATTAGCGAAATTACTGCAAAGAATTTCTATCTTGCTGTCTCCGTTAATATCGCCAATCATTAGAGTAGAAGTTATAGGATCATTGCTGATCTTTATTGCCGTCGCAATTTCCCAATCCCTTGCATGAGGCTGGCTTCGGGCTATAACCACATCACCTTCTTCAGTGCCAAAAGCCACACCAACCGAACCATTTTTATAAAAATCATATAACGACAATCCTCCGATAAGTCTTCCTCCGTCTGGAATTTTTGTTTTGTACAGCAGTTCTCCGGCAGGATAACCTGTTTTTCCTTTAAGAGCATATAAATAACCGTTAGGAGAAACAAACACAACATAGCTAGTTCCGTTACCGTTAATATCTGCTATTACCGGAGGAGAATTATGTTTAATTCCCGAGGGAGGTACCGGCTCAACAAAATATGTCCAGTTAACTCCAAAACTGGTTATATCTATTGCCGATACATATTGAGGCGTATTTGACAGAACTACAACTTCGGGAATTTCATCTCCGTTTAAATCACCCACAGCCGGCGGGGAAGACAATAAATGAACTTTGCCGGTTTTTTCTACAATATCTACTGTTTTTTTTGATCTATTTTTTCCGTCAAAGAAAAAAACTTTGCTGTTATAACAGCAAACAACAACCAGCGGAGATATTTTATCTGTAGAAAGAATAACAGGAGAAGCATAAATCGGGCCTTCAACGAATTCAGTATATTTTTGGAAATCCGCATCAAAACCAGGGTCATATATGAAATGAACCATACCGTCTTCAGCACAAACAACAACATCTTGTTTTCCATCCCCGTCTAGGTCGGCAATTGCCGGAGATAATTCAGAAATTGCTCCCCCTAAAACTTCTTTCCTGATAATTCCTCCGCTTTTACCGTCAATTAAATACAAAAGGGAAGTATCCGAAACAACTACGATATCTAAAATTCCGTCATTATTCATATCATAAAGAACCGGAGACGACTTGCCTGAATTGTATATTTCAACCGGCTTAAATATTTGATTGCCTTTTTTCCCGTCCCAGGCATAAAGAAATCCCGAAGGACTCAAAAACACGATATCATTTGTACCATCGCTATTTAAGTCTCCTATAGCCATTGAACCTGAAATATCATATTCTTTCGGCAAATTCCGCAAAGGATTTCCTGAAGGATTCCAAGCAGTTTCAAGATCAAAAGATATTTTTCTAACAGTTGACTGGCTAATTTTTATTCCTACTATGCCCGAATATCCCAACATAAATGAGATAATAAGCGAGCTGACTACTATAAACCTTATGAACGGCCCTCTGGCTTTTAAAAGGAATATTTCATGATTTTTCGGAAGCGAATAATCATCATTCCCGTCTTCAGCAAATCTGAATATCGTCCTGCCAATAGCAATCTCATCCCCATTTCTAATTTGAATTTCATTAAGTTGTCCTACTTTTTTACCATTTATCGCCACTCCGCCAGTGCTTCCAATATCTTTCAAAAAATATAAATTTTCTCTGAGCACAATTTTTGCATGACCTTTAGAAACGGTCATGTCACCGGCCAGAATTACATCATTTTCAATACCCTTCGGGGAGATTTTTTCGCGCCCTATGAATGTACCGGAATTTTTTATATGATATTTTTTCCCTTCAAATCTTCCGTATATACACAAAAGAAAATAATTTTTCCCTTTTGACTCATCTAATGAATAATCTTCTTCTTCTATTTCACGCATTATGTTTAGCGCATCTTTAAGAAATATAATCGTATAATTCCCTATTCCTATTTCGTCATTGTATTTTAATTCCGATATCGTAATAGATTTTTTATTCAAAGTTGTCCCGGTAAGCGTGTTATTATCTTTTATTTCATAGGTATCACTGACTTTGGTTATAGTGCAGTGATTTTCAGAAATGTTTTTGTCAGGCAGGAACACATCGTTGGCTCTTATACTGCCGATATTTATTATTCTAAGATTATTAATCTTATATTCAGCTGTAATTTCTGCTCTTTTCTTAATCAAAAGACGCGGCATTGTTTCTCCTAAATATTATTAAAATCCTTTTATGGTTTTCTAGTATTTTTAATTGAATTAATAGATTTTTCAATCTCATCAAGCCTTTTACTCAGCTCGGCTAGATCTTCACTTGCTGAAAGATTTCCTAACGACGATATTCTTTCCACGCTAGATATTTTATTATCAATTCGGGAAATTTCCTTTTCAAATTTATTATATATTGGAACTACTTTTTCGACAGCGTCAATTCTTTTGTTTAATTCCGCTATCTCCCTGCTAGAAATATTTGTGACAGTCATAGATTCGCTAGATGCCGGGGCACTTAATGAATTTATTTTATTCTCAAGTCTGGAAAGTTTTCCTTCTAATAATTTATTCTGGTCCGCCAAGGTCTCAAGTACTCCTATCCTTTTTGTAAGATCATTTAGCGAATCGCTTGAAAGACCTTTATCTGCTGGCATGTTTTCAAGCCTTTCTGTCCTTTTTTCAATTTTCGCTAAATCCATAGTCAAAGAAGATTTCTGGCCCAGATTCATTTCAAGCTTTTCTATTTTTTTTGATAGAACAGCTATATTTTCAGATAAACTTGATTGACTCAAAGATGTTCTTTCAGCGCTTTCAATTTTTCCTTCAAGTTCAGCCAACCTATCTTCCAATGCCGATAAATTTTCCGATTTTGAAGCCTTGAAAGACCCGGGATTTCTTTCTAGAGCACTAATCCTTTCTTCAAGCTTAGACAAGTCAGAATTAGAATAGCCGGTATTTTTGTTTAGAAAGCTTTCAAGCGATAAAATGCGTTTATTTATTTCATCAAAATTTAAACTTTTACCTTCAGATTTCGTACTTTTGCCAATTTGATTTTCAAGATTTTCCACCCTTTTAGCCAGCGTTTCTTCATTAGTCTCTTGAGATATTTTTATTTTTTCAAGAGCGTTAATTCTTTTTTCAATTTTTATCAGATCTATAGATGGCGCAGGCTCAGTTTTAGCGACTGCTTCTTCCACTTTTTCAATCCTTCCTAAAAGATCGTTCTGATTCTCTACCAATGTTTTGTTGATATTTTCTTGAGTAGTAGGCATGCTAGGAAGCTTTTTTGATATTTCATTTTTAAAATCAGAAAATACTTTTGAAGTATTAAGAGTTTTATCCAGAAGCAGGGGCATTCCCGGCTGAATATCAGTGATAATCTTATTGATGTCATAGCGATAATTAGATGTTTGACTAGTTTTTTCAAGCAGAGCTAATTTTTCTTTCATTTCGTCAATTTCTGCTTTAGCCGCAAATTTCAAAGATTTATCATATTCATACAAAGCGCTTATAAACTTTCCTCTGGTTAAAGGGCCGTCCGCTACGAACAAATTGGGTCCGTGCTGGTCAATAAAACGAGGCATTCTGGTATAAAAAAAAGATAAAATTTCCTGAAGCACAGGATCCGAAATGTCCTTCTTAGATTGCGCAAAAATGTTTATAGTGCACGCAAAGTAAACCATAATTACAATTATAGGAATAAAACAGCGTTTATTTTTTATTTTGATATGCACTTTACAGACCTCTATTTAGTATCGTAAAGGTTTTCCGCAATTTGTGCAAAACCTTAATTTCTTACCGGGTGTAATATTATAGGATGTGCCGCAATTAGAACAATAAATAGTAATTTCTTTTTGGCCGGATTTTGCCGTTTCAGTGCTTTTTGAAACGCCGGTAACGACATTTTTGCTTATAGCTTCCGGAACATTTTTTCCGGTAGTTATGCCTACCGTTGCGCCAACCGCATTGCCGACTGTAGCGCTTACTTCTTCTAGAGAATTTTTCAGCTCTGCGATCTTATTCGGTTCTGGTATTGCACTAACAGGTATTTTTGTATCCGGAACCAGATAAACTTCAATTACTTTTTTCTCGTTCGGCTTTATTTCTTCAACTATTGTTGTTCCGAGATAATTTGTAGCAACAATTCCAAGAGTGCTCATCCCGTATTCTACAAGGCCTTCCCAGACCCCATCTTTGTCCGTTTGTCCCAGAAGTTTATCTTTTGTCCAAATAGATGCATCAGGTATAGGATCTCTGGCATCACTGTCTTTAACGACAATCCTTACCATCACTTTTTTATATTGCATCTCGGCAACTATTGTGCTTTCATCATTAATATCAATTTCTTTGGTTTCAAATGAATCATATTCCGCATTTCCTTCGAAAAGAAACTTATATGTGCCGGGATAAAGAGCAATTCTGAAAGGTTTTGTTGTGGAAACTTCGCCCTTTATATCCACTTTAGAACCCTTGATAATAACATTTGTAGCAAAAGGTTCATTTGAGAGTCCTTTGGTTTTAATTTTAACAGTGACCCATCTCCTTAAAAAAATCCTCATGCTTTCGGAACTTCCTTTTCCGACTAAAAGCGTTGCCGTGGCTTCAGCATATTTTCCTTCCGGATCCATAAAACGCAGCAAGTATTCGCCTGATTTTAAAGCGACAACTATTGGCGTTTTTCCTCTATCTTTACTTTCATTTTTTATGTGCAGAATCATCCTTTGTGGAACAGTATTAATTGTAACTTTTTTTACCATGCTGCCGGAAAGCACAAAAACAGTATCTTCGCCAATAGACGTCATTTCATATTTCCAAAATTTTGGATCCGCATTTGCAAAAATTTCCGGAAGTGCTGCTTTTGTAAAATCTATACTGCACTGCCCTTCTTTTGTTTCTTTAGCCACAGAGCCCAGATCTTCAAAACCCGGAGCAGTTAGTTTTACTGTATGTTCCCCTGATGTAATAGTCCCTGTCCATGTTGAAACGCCTACCTTATTCCCGTCGATAAATATATCGGCGCCTTCAATATCCGAACGCACACGAAGCATAAAATCAAAAAACATTTCAATTTTTTGAAGTTTTTTCTTCTTTGCGCTCTTTGTCGGCTCTTCAATCTTTATTACTCTTTCGGTCGGTTTAAAGCCTTTTTTCTCTGCAGTGATTATGTATGTGCGCGGCAATATCTTTCTCAATTTTACCGGAAGCGTTGAATCCTGATCTGACACTATAATTTTGCCCTCGCGGGTTCTCATGCTTACTTTTGCCCCGCTGGGTACCGTGGTTATTATTATATCGGGAGGATAAAGGTATGAAAAAACATATTTTCCAAAAGTTGTGATTTGAAAGAAAGTATCTGCTACGCCAAAAATTATTAAAGCTACAAAAAATGCGATTATACCGCGTATAATCATTTTTTTGTAGGTTATGAATTTGTTTATGAACCAATCCCCCACTTCCTCAAAAACTGTTTTTCCTTTCTCTTCAGCCTTTGTTTCAAATTCCGGCTCATAACTCAGATTAATTTCTTTGTCTTCTGATTCTGAAATTTCTTTTATTTTTTCAAAATCCTCTTGTTCTTCCCTGTGAAGTTCCCCCATAATAAAATCTTTGCAGAAGAATTTTTCAATGTTAATATCGCTTTTGATATCCTGAATATTGAGCTGTTTCACAAATTTGATTGATTCTTTCTCAGAGTTATAACGTTCAGGCATTATTTTAGTTAGAAAACTTGATAATTCCAGAGTTAATTCTTCTGTTTCTTTAAGTTTTGATAGCCTTCTCATGTCCCTGAACATTTCCAGGGCTTTTTCATACCTGTTTCCCTTCTTTTTTTCAAGGGCTTTCCCAACAATTTCAACAAGATCGTCGGACAAATTCAAATTATTTAACAATTTAGAATCAAATTTAGTTTCAAGAACCTGGGCTTTTATTTCTTCATTTGTGCCTTTAAATAACGGTTTTCCTGAAAGCATTTCATACAAGACTATACCTACGGAAAAAATGTCTGAACGATGATCTATTTCAGGGTCGCACTCTATCTGTTCCGGCGACATATAGGCATATTTTCCCGTAACTATTCTTCGTTTAATCCTGCAGCTTATGTCATCCGCAGTCTTTGCAATTCCGAAATCGCTTAGTTTAATGTTGCCTTCAAATGAAATAAGCACATTTCCCGGAGAAAGATCCCTGTATACGATTCCGAAAGGCCTTCCCGTAATAGGATCCTTTGCCCCGCGATTTGCAAAATCTATGGCTTTTAAAATATTTCCGGTTATATGAACTGCGATTTCCCATGGAAGCCTTATATTAATTTCCTTGCATTTGCTAAGGATATTTTCCAGATCGTCTCCGCTTACATAATCCATAACGATATAATATGAATCGTTTGTTCCCTTCCAGAAATGCTGAACCCTGACAATGTTATCATGAATAATATTTTTAGCTATTAGCGCTTCTTTATAAAACATCTCAATATATTTGGGTTCAGTAAAATCTTTTAAAAGTTCTTTAATGGTGACGAAATTTCGCAATGAAAAATCGTAAGCTTTCCAGACAGTGCCAAAACCGCCCTGCCCGATCTTTTTTATGGTTAGATATTGATCGTTAATAAACAATTGTTTGTTATTATTTACTGTTGACATTTTTTTTGCCGCTCTGAAACAAACTTAATTTTTCGTTATAAATTTTTAATAAACTAAACTCAAAAACTTTCTACTTATGACAACAACCCGGCATTTTCCAAGTAAATTATACTTCTCTTTACTTCGTCTGAACTTGAATGCGTATGGGCCTCAATTACTCTTAAAACCTTCTCGGCCAAATAAGGCTTTAAGATTGAAAAATCAAAATCCCCGCTACCCGGAGCATAATGGTCTTCTAAACCCTTAATATCATGCAAATGAACGCCGATTAGCTTTTCACTGAACGGTTTAATATATTCCAGATGGTTTTTAACCAGCCCAATTCTTACAAAAACTTCCGCATGCCCGGTATCATGCCAGTAACCCAGCGGCGCATCAGGAAAAGTCTCAAAAATTTTTGCTGTTTCTTCAATATTAGGTATTTCGTTAAAATAAAATCTATTTTCAAGGCCTATTTCTATATTTTTATCTTGAGCAAAAGATAGTATTTTATCCAGCCCTTTCATCAGTCTGTCTAAATATTTAGCAGAATTAATTTTCCTGCTAATTTGTATTGGCTCAAAATAACGGCTATCTTGTTTTTCCTTATATCCTAATTGTTTTATATATTTGAAGAATTCTTTTCCTGAAGGATTAGTTTCAATTTCTCCCGCATGTATTACAACCGCTTTTGCATTTAATCTCTGAGCCCATTCAATTGTTTTGAGAGTATATTCAAGAGCCAGTTTTCTTTCATTTTCATCATCAGAAGTCAAAAGATATCCCGAATATATAGTTCTGTTCTTTGGCAGTCCGATAAGCGCGGGACAATAATTGTGAAGACTTGAAATGCCTATCTCGTTGTTTGAAACACTAAGTTCAATTTCTTTCATCCATAACTCGGGTATTTCAACACTGAGTTCAATGTTTTGGAAATTTAGAAGCTTAGCCTCCCTAATCAAATTTTGCCAAGATTTAGACTTTTTAATTAAATAAGCTGTTGAAAGAGAAAGAAGATTTTTCATCGATAGATTAATTTAATTCAAAACAGAATCGTCTTTTTCTTTTACTAATTCCTCCGCCAAATCATTTGAAGAAACGGGAGTTTTAGTTTCTTCTTTATGTTCAGCTTCTTCAGAAGTATTTTCAAAAGGAAGTTCCTGAGCACTCTGATTTTCTGATTCCCGGGATTCTTCGCTTTCCTGCTTGATGAACTCTTCCAAGGAAGGCAGTTCGCTTAAATGACTTAAGCCGAAGTGCCGCAAGAATTCCTGTGTAGTCCCGTATAGCAGAGGCCTTCCCAGCACTTCTTTGCGTCCGACAATTCTGATAAGTTTTCTTTCCAGCAAGGTATCTAATACCCCGGATGATTCCACGCCTCTTATTTCTTCTATATCAGAACGGGTAATGGGCTGTTTATACGCTATTATAGAAAGTGTTTCAAGGGCAGAGTTTGAAAGCCGTAAAGTTGTACGGGCTTTGAATAATTTTTTTATCCAGGGGCCGAACTCTTTTTTAGTTGAAAACTGCCAGCCTCCCGCAATATAACGTATCTCAAAAGGGCTGTTTTTTGCTTTATATTCTTCTTCTATTTCCTTTATAATCCCCTTAATATCAAAATCTTTAATAAGATCTCCTAAAACGTTTTTAAATGTGCTTGCGCTAATCGGCTGGTCAGAAGCAAAAAGCAAAACTTCTATGATTTTTTTGATTTCATTATTTTCCATAATTTTCCTCTGTGCTAATTTATTCGTAAATTTATTAAAATGCAGGGCCAGTTTATTCGTCGCTTTTTGTTATGGTTTTACCTTGCGATAAATCTTCTTTTGTATTTTCAACCGCCATTTCAGTTACGCGGTAGATTCTTATTTCATCAAAAAGTTTAGACTGCTTTGCAATAATCTGTTTGAGCCGAATAAGCTCCAATATCGCAAGAAAACTTACTATTAAAGCCTGCCTTGAGCTTTGAGTTTTGAAGATTTGTTTAACTGAAAGAAATTTTTTACCTTCAAAAAGGTCAAGAATTTCCCTTATTTTTTCTTCTATCGGGATTTCCTTGTAAACAATTTCTTTAATATTTTCGGGAAGTTCTTTTAAAACCTCTCTGAAACTTCCCACCAAATCAAATAAAGATACTTCCAGGACAAAATCATCTTTTTCAAAGACAGGGGCCGGCCTGTAGTAAATTTGAGAATACTCATTTTCTTTGAAAGATAAAAACTTAGCCGCTTCTTTAAACTTCTGATATTCTAAAAGCCTTGCCTTTAGTTCGCCCAGCGGGCCTTCAACTTCCTCCAGTTCGGCCGAAGGAAGAAGCATTCTTGCCTTGATCTGCATCAGCGTAGAAGCCATAACCAGAAACTCTCCTGCAACTTCAAGGTTCAATGTTTTCATCGCTTCAAGATAATTTAAGTATTCTTCGGTAATTTTAGCAATAGGAATTTCAGATATCTCAAGATCATTTTTTTTGATCAAGTACAATAGCAGGTCAAATGGGCCCTCAAATATTTCTAAATGAACATCGTATTGTATTTCGTTCATAGAAGTTTTATCGCTTTCCTTACTTCTTCCATTGTTTTTTCAGCCACTTCTTTTGCTCTTTTTTTCCCGTCACTTAAAATATCATCTACAAGATTTTTATTGTTTTCAATCTCTTTTCTTTTTTCTCTCAAAGAAGCAAGGCCGTCAATTAATAATTGTGAAAGATTTTTTTTGCAGGCAACGCATCCGATCTTACCTTGTTGACAGTCAGTTTTCAGCGTTTTAACATCCTTGTTGTAAATTTCCTGAAAAGCGTAAACAACGCAGCCCTCGGGATGTCCCGGATCGTTTGCTCTAATTTTTTGAGGATCAGTAAACATCTGCTGTACTTTGCTTCTTATCGCAGGTAATTTCTTTCAATTGCTCCTTGTACGTGGGACATCTGAAAAGCCAACCTAAAGGAGTAATCATGGAAAGAAGCGTAAAAAGTTCTGAATGTTCTAAAATTTCAGACTGTTTAAATAAAACGCTTTTTTTGGGATCAAGCCCGGCGCAAAGCCAGTCAATAACCATCTCTTTGGTATTTTTTAGAATTTCCGAAGTATCAGCATAGTCGGTTGTAAGCGCGTGCCAGTCAGCTACCATGTAAAAACATTCATATTCATCCTGTAATTTTGCCCAATTGTTTAATGCCCCGAACAAATGTCCAAGATGAAGTTTTCCAGAAGGTCTCATTCCCGATAAAATACGTTTCTTTTTCATAAACTCAAAAAATCCCTGTCCCGCCGGTCAATAGCCGAATCAAAAACCCGATAATCGGCCCCAAAATCATCCAAAATAAGCCGGAAGCAAGCAGGACTAAAATTATGATAAAACCAAACGGTTCAATTTTAGCATATTCATATGCAAGTCTTGCAGGAAGAAGCCCCAGTAAAACCTTACTTCCGTCTAAAGGAGGGATCGGAATAAGATTAAATATTGCCAAAATTATATTGATAACCAATATCAGCCTGAAAAGTTCAAAAAATGTGATAGTTAATTCATTGCCAAAAAAATGATAAGTTTTTATAAACCACAGTCCTAAAGACGCTACTAAAGCAAAAATAAAATTAGCAATAGGGCCTGCAAAAGAAATCCATACCATGTCTTTTAAGGGAGTTTTGAGTCTATTGGGATTTACGGGTACGGGTTTAGCCCAGCCAAAAACGGGAGCCCCGGTAAGAAGCGCCAAGGCAGGCAGAAGTATAGTTCCGACTAAATCAATGTGCGGAATCGGATTAAATGTCAATCTTCCCATAACCCGCGCAGTATCATCGCCATATTTCTCAGCTACCCAGCCGTGAGCATATTCGTGAATAATAATTGAAAATAAAAGTACCGGTAACTGAATTAATAGATCCATAAAAAACAAATATCCAATATTAAATTATTTAGAACAAATTTTACAAGAACTGAAAAAATCCTTTTATTATTAAAGATACTTATATTAAGTATAACCCTTAAACATACATGGGCGCCAAAATCTTAGCCCACCGGAAGGAAAAAATAATTAAGAAATTATTGAAATTTTAAATTTTTTATTGATTTAGTAAGTCTAAGTATTGATTTTATATTTTTTGAGGAAAATTGTCAAACACAAATTGGCAGGCTTTTCGTCGGTTGGGAGATTTATGTTTATTTAGGGCTTCAAATATGCTTTTAAATAAAGGGCCGGGGCTGTATCCCATCTTAATTAGGTCGTTTCCGTTCAGAATTGGTTTTGCCTCATTTTTCATTCTTTTTTCAATACTTTTCTTAATTTTTCGGCTAAGCTTAAATTTTTCTAAAAATATTTTTAGCCTAAACTTATTCATCCCGTCTGTTAGAATTATGAGTTTTTGCTCAATAGTTTTAGGTTTATCAATTTTGTTTATAATTTTTGAAAATTCTACTCCAGGAAAGATGACATTGAAGAGATTCCATTTCTTGAAGTATTTTAACGCTTTTGAAGATTTTCTTTCGCTAAAAATTTCAATAATTTCTTTTGATATTCTTTCGTCCGAAACCTTAGACATGAAGGCTTTATGTTTAAAAATTAGCTTTTCAGTCTTTTTTTCTATTTTAAATCCTCTTGAAGCAAATTTAGCAAGCCTTAAGATTCTGGTAGGATCATCACGAAAACTTAACGGATGCAAAACTTTTAAGACTCTTTTTTTAAGGTCGTCAAGACCACCGCAAAAATCTATAACCCTGCCGAAATCTTTATGATTTAACGAAACGGCGAGCGCATTTATTGTAAAATCCCGCCTTAAAATATCTTCTTTTAAATTGCTTCGTTTAACAATCGGCAGCTGGCCCGGCAAAGGATATTTTTCTTTTCTTGTTGTTGCAAAATCAATGTGATGACCGTTTGGAAGCTCAACAACAAATGTTTTGAATCTAGAATGAGATTTTATTTCAGCTTTAAGAATGTCCGCTATTTTTCTAACTAGCCGAACCGGATTCCCTTCAACAGCAATATCAAAGTCAAGACTTTTTTTCTCTATCAATATATCCCTTACCGATCCCCCGATAAGATAGACCGGTAGTCCAAATTTTTTACCCCAATAACCTATTTTTCTAAGAGTGATATTTTTAATTTTGATGAATTTCATTGCCTGTTTTATTTTTTCTTTTTTGATTCAATAAGTAAATTACTAAGATTATAATAGCCGCCAAAGAAGTTAATAATATGTTTTCTTTTACAAAAGTTTTTAGAAGTTTGAATCCCTGCCGACCTGCTAATATGCTTCCTAAAAACAGCATGCCCCAGGATAAAATGTAAGTAATGGTCCCGATTAATAAATATATTTTGTTTTTGCTTTTTTTATACAAATAAACAGCGAAAATAACTGCTCCCCAGCCGATAACAGGGTTTAGTATAAGCAATGCCATTCCTATTAAGAAACTTATAGAATATTTCTCCATATCAATTTTCCCAACTTATTTTTTATTTTTCTCTTAATTTATTTATAAGTCTTACCAGCGGCTGCACAAACATGTCAGTTTTCCTAACCTGAATTGCTTTATCCCCTGCGGATTTCAATTCTTCGGTTATTCTCATTATCGGAAATACAAGATCATGCACCATGAAGTAAAAAATTATCCCGCTTAACGAAAGCAATAATAAAATATTCACAATAAAAATAACTACATAAATTAATATAAACTGAGAAACACTGAACAAAACAGTTGCGGGAGCTATTCCATAGTTGCAGAAATTTGCCTTTTGAATGAGGAACTGAAGTCCCAAAAAAAGAAGAAGCGAACTTATAACAATAACTGCAACAAAAGGAATTAAGATTTTAATAAATAGATTTCTTAAAATAGACAGTTCTTTGCCAGACATGAACACCTTTTTTCTTTTTTCACCTTGAGTTTTCATTTTTTTCTCCCCGCCCTTTGGGCGCGGCCTCGCCAGCTCCTTTGGAGCGGGAGGGCTCTTTTTATTTATTCATTTTTATCCGAATTTATTGGTAAAATAATTATAAAAGTTGTTCCTTCGTTTATTCCGCTTTTTACTTCAACTTTTCCCCCATGCCGTTCTTCTATAATTTTTTTTACAACCGAAAGGCCAAGTCCCGTTCCTTTTGATTTAGTTGAAAAGAATGGTTCAAAAATCTTGCTTATATTTTCAGGCGGAACCCCATTGCCGGTGTCAGTAATTTCCAGACGAATTGCAGGGACGGATTCCCCGTATTTTTCAAGGACTGTCCTTAATAAGCGTATTTTCAAAACACCTTTTTCTTTTGCTTCCATGCTTTCAATTGAATTATTCAAAATATTTCTTATGACTTGTTTTATTTCTTCAATATCTAAATCTAGTGTAATTTCCGGGAATTGCTTTTTTTCAAAATCCAGGGTTATGTTTTCCGGCATATTAAAATTTTTGAGAATATCATCAAGAAATTCCGCAATATTAATTTTTTCAAGAATGGGAGACCTGGTTCTTGAAAAATCAAGCATATTATTTATTATTTTCTCCATGGATTTAATTTCTTTTTCAATTATTTCAACATATTTAATTATTTCGCTTTGCTGAGTTTCTTTACTTGAATAGTGCTTGATTATGTACAAAGCATTAACTATTGCCCCTAAAAGATTGCGAATCTCATGACCTAATACATTCGCCATTTGGCCCATCGCCGATAATCGTTCTTTGGCGCGCATATCATTCTGCAGTTTTTTAAGTTTTGCGGTCATAGAATTGAATATGGATACAGATTTAGACAATTCGTCATTGGAAAGTATTTTAAGCTGATAATCAAGATTTCCTTCGGAAACTTTTTCCATTCCTTCTACAAGAATTTTAAGCGGTTTATATAAGTTATTTGCCAGCAAAAATGCGACTAATAAAGCAAAGCCCGATGTCGCCAGGATTAATATTGCAGAAATTATCCACAACTGTTTTACGGGAAAATAAGCTGATGAAACCGGTTCCTGAAATAAGGTCATCCACCCGGGTTCGGATATTTTCTGCACAATATTTAAATTTCCTTCTTCTATAAATACCTCGTTCTGATTCAGTTTTGCGTATCTATTTAATTTATCCGCAGGGATCCTTAAAAATGTTTTAGTATAAACTGATATTGTTCCGCTTGAAGGATCTATTATGAATACATTTTTTCTGCCTAAAGGCTTTCCTGTTCCTTTTAGATACGGTTTAACTTTTTTTATTAAATATCCGGGATTATAGCGTATATAAAGAGTCTCTTTTGACT
Organism: Elusimicrobiota bacterium; assembly: GCA_026388075.1. Lineage (NCBI taxonomy): Bacteria > Pseudomonadati > Elusimicrobiota > Elusimicrobiota bacterium. The sequence continues at coordinate 18,304 of JAPLKN010000063.1, read as the reverse complement.
TTTTTGAAACATTATAAGCCGCATCAATAAACATATCTTCTGATTCCGTTCTTAAAATCGGGGTCACCTCACATTTGCCGGTTGATAATGTTCTATTGATTATTTCTTCGTTTAAATTTTCCCTGTTTAATCCCCATCCTGTCACGGTATTTAATTTTGAGTCTAATAATAGAACTCCCGAAACTATTTCCCCCTCGTTAATTTCTTTAAATATTATATGATCTGCCATGCTCTTGTTACGTTCTATTTCTTTTGCAAAATATGTTTTGCTTTTAATTATTGAAAAAAATTCGTTAACTTCACGGACAATATTTATGGATAAATTAATATTATTTTCATTTATTATTTTTTTAAGAGTTTCTCCCGTAGAATTTAGAGTAATAAAACTATAAACCGCAAGCGGAACTATGGAAATTACTAATAACGCAATAAGAAATTTATGAAAAAGTTTCATATGTTTTTTTCTAGATCTGCTCTTGAAAAAATCGTATCTCTTGCCTCAGGGAGCGTATCCGGATAATCAATCGTATAATGCAACCCGCGGCTTTCTTTTCTTGAAAGAGCGCAGTGAATAATAAGTTCAGCGACAATAGCAATATTTCTTAACTCAATAAGATCGCTCGTGATTATAAAATCCCAATAATATTCGCTTATTTCTTTTTGCAGCATTTCAATTCTTCTTTTTGCCCTGTTTAGTCTTTTTTCACTGCGCACTATCCCGACATAATTCCACATAAAATTGCGGATTTCTTCCCAGTTATGTTTAACAACGACGGATTCATCGCTGTCTCTGGCTTTGCCGGAATCCCAAATTGGTATGGAAGGAAATTCAACATCTTCATTAATTTTATCTTTAGTTTTTTGAAAAGTACTTTCTGCATAAACAACAGCTTCTAACAGAGAATTTGAAGCAAGACGATTTGCCCCGTGCAGGCCGGTGCAGGCAGTTTCTCCGATTGCATAAAGATTCTTAATCGAGGTTTCACCGTACTCGTTAGTTACTACTCCTCCGCAGAAATAATGAGCTGCAGGAACTATAGGTATATAATCTTTGGCTATATTGATTCCATATTTGAGACATTCGCTATAAATATTCGGGAATCGTTCTTTCAGATATTTTTCGCTTTTATGAGTAATATCAAGGTAAACAAAATCGTCCCCTCTCATCTTTAGCTCGTTGTCAATTGCCCGCGCAACGATATCTCTGGGAGCCAGTTCTTTTAAGGGATGATATTTTTCCATAAAGGTTTTGCCGTTTTTTAATTTAAGAATTGCTCCTTCACCGCGAAGCGTTTCTGAAACAAGAAAAGATTTTGCCTGAGGATTATAAAGACAGGTCGGGTGAAATTGCACGAATTCAAGATTTGATATTTCAGCGCCGGCACGATAAGCCATTGCTATGCCGTCCCCCGTTGAGATATCGGGATTTGAGGTATAAACATAAACCTTTCCAGCCCCGCCCGTTGCCAAAATGACAACCTTAGCAAGAAAAGTCTCAATTTTATTTTTTGGAATATCTAAAACGTATGCGCCCCAGCAAATATCTTTTTCAAGCCCGGACTTTCTTTCAATTTTCCCGGTTGTAATAAGATCAATGGCAATATGATTTTCAAATATTTTTACATTTTTTGTTTTTTTGATTTTTCTTGAAAGGGTATTTTCTATTTCACTGCCGGTTGTATCCCCGGAGTGAAATATTCTTCGGTGAGAATGGCCTGCTTCCAAGGTAAGATCATATTCATTTTTATTTTTTCGGTCAAACTTAACACCCCAATCAATAAGTTCTTTTAACCTCTGGGGCCCTTCCGAAACAACTTTATTAACTATTTCTTCTTTACAAAGCCCAGCTCCGGCAATTAAAGTATCTTGAATATGCGATTTAAATGAATCATCTTTAGCCCATACTGAAGCGATTCCGCCCTGGGCTTTCTCAGTAGAGCTGTCAGTAATATTTCTTTTAGTCACAAGCGCAACGGAACCTATTTGACCGGCCTTAATTGCAAGAGAGAGTCCCGCTATACCGCTTCCAATAACCAGATAATCAGTTTTAATCATAAAAAGGTTCAACCCAAATTTTGCGACAGATTGCAAAATTTGTCCTGAAGGGACAGCCTGTCACCGACGAGCTGGGTTAACCCCGCACCATTTATAACTTGTTCAATTAAATGTTTGCAGGGGTTTCCAGCTGACACTCTTTTAAAGTGCTTCATTTTTCAGCATTTTTCAATGGTGCGGCCCGCCGCGGCGTGCAGATTTTTCTGTTGAAAAATCTGGGTTCAATACTTCCGGCAGGAACCTTTGGCTCCTTCGGTAATATGAAATCCCCGCCCTTCGGCAGTCACGGCTTCAGAACTCTTTTTGATTTCATTAAATCTTTTTCAAATTTTATCAAGCTCGTCCCCAAACCTTGGTTCAGGGTTTCAATTTTTGGCGGGTAAAAATCCGTTGGCGGAATTTATTTAAGATTTAAAATTGAATCCGTTCGTTATTACAAAAATTAATTGGAATTAACTGAGAATCAGGGATTCTTTAGTACTAGTCTAAAGTATACCAGCTGGTTACTTTAGAAAGCAGTTCTTTAGCTTCATCGTAATCCCCGATATCAATTTTTTTCTTAATTTCTTCCACTTTGCTGCGATCATCTTGGACTGCTTGCCTGATGTTTTCTATCATCGCCTGCATATCACTGGCCATTCCTTTTAATTCGTCTCTTTTGCGAGTATGAACTGAGGTTCTGAGATCTCCCAATTTCAGGAACTTCAATGCCCTTTCAAAAACGTAAATAGGCCCAATTAATTTATGAAACAAAAATATGCTCGCAATTCCTGCGGAAAGAGCTAGTGTTATCACTACCCAAATAAATCCGGAATTATAAGCGCTGGCTAGAGCTCTCCAGTCTCCGGAACTCAAATTTTCAAGCCCTGGAGATGTCACGAGTGCAAGCCAAAAAACGTAATATACAATCAGCGCAGTCACAACTACTAACAAAAGAGAAATAAAAAAATATTTCCATTGGAGCAGCGGTTTGATAATGTAATGCGTCCTGCGAAAAACTGGCTTCATTAAAACCTCCCTGATCCCGTTATATGGGATATCTTTTCCATAAAATCAATTTAAGAATATTTTTCTATCACTATATTGTCAATTAAACGAGTTTTGCCGACCCAAACGGCAACTGCGATAACTATAGGTGGCTTTATCAAATTTAAGGGTCCCATGTTTTTAGCATTCAAAATACTAATATAGTCAATTTTTGAATCGGGAATTTTCAATAAGTTTTTTTTCAATATTTTAGTTATTTTTTCTGCGTTTTTTGCTTTTTTGGATTTTATCAAATCACGGGCAGATTGTAAAGATTGATAAATCATAGGACTGTCATTATGCTGGCTGATGGATAGATATTGATTTCGGCTTGAAAGGGCAAGCCCGGACTTTTCTCTAATTATCGGACAAGAAACAATTTTTACTGGAAAATCCAAATCTTTTGCCATTTGTTCAATTATCTTAAGCTGCTGGTAATCTTTCATGCCAAAATATGCTTTATCGGGCTGAATAATATTAAAAAGTTTGGCAACAATAGTCGCTACCCCTCGGAAATGTCCCGGACGGGATTTTCCGCAAAGAACCTCGGAAAGCTTTTCAACATTTACAAATGTCAGGTGACTTTTTGGATACATCGCTATAGGCTTAGGCGAAAAAACATAATCCGCTCCGATTTTTTCACAAACTTTGATATCTTTTTTAAAAGGTCTTGGATAAAGAATATAATCTTCTTTTGGGCCGAATTGTTTTGGATTTACGAAAATAGATACAACAACAATATTATTTTCTTTTAGAGCTCTTTTAATTAAAGAAAGATGCCCTTCATGCAAAGCTCCCATTGTTGGAACAAGCCCGATTTTTTTTCCGTTACGTTTAATTTTTGAAGCAATGGATCGCATTTCTTGAGGCGAGCGAATTATTTTCATTTTATTTGTAGGTATGCTCTTCTGATGGAAATTTACCTTCTTTTACTTCCGCGCAATACTGTTTTACAGCGTTAACTATTTGAGGTCGTAAATTTAGATAGCGCTTAACAAACTTGGGTTTGAATTCTGCGAATAAACCAATCATATCGTCGGTGACAAGAACTTGTCCGTCGCAAACCGGCCCGGCGCCTATCCCGATTGTCGGTACCGAGATAGTTTTTGTTATTTTTTGAGAAAGTTTTTCAGGAATGCATTCAAGTACTATCGCAAAAACCCCTGCTTTTTCAAGTTCCCTGGCCTCAAAAAATATTTTCTCGGCTGCTTCTTCTTCCCTGCCCTGCACTTTATATCCTCCTAACTGATTAATTGCCTGAGGTGTAAGCCCTAAATGCCCCATTACGGGTATTTTTGTTCTTATTATGGACTTAATAGTCTCAATACAGTCTATGCCGCCTTCAATCTTTACGGCTTCGGCTCCGCCTTCTTTAACCATTCTACCCGCATTGTAAAGAGCGTCTTTTTTATTTGTCTCATAAGACATAAACGGCATATCGGCAACTAAAAGAGCCCTGGAGTTTCCTCTTTTAACTGCTTTCGTGTGATAAAAAATATCTTCAACCGTTACGGGCAGGGTATTTTCATACCCTAATTTTACCATTCCCAAAGAATCACCAACCAGAATTATGTCAATCCCCGCTTCATTGAGGACTTTTGCTGTGCTGAAATCATAAGCGGTAAGCATTGTGATCTTCTCGCCCTTTTGTTTCATCTCCTTAAGTTTTATTGTAGTTACTTTATCTGCCATAATTCCTCACATATTAGCGTATAGCGTTTAGCGCCGTCCGCCTCAGGCGGAGGCAGGGGTAGCGTATAGAAACTTCAGAAACTAAAAAGATTTTTCCCTATCCGCAATACGCTATCCGCTATATTTTGCCTTTTTGCTTCATCTCTTTGAGTTTAGTGGCAGTTATTTTATCCATATGATTTATGAGTGTATTCTTTTTATATTTGCTCCCAGACTTTTCAGTTTTCTTTCAAGATGCTCGTAGCCTCTGTCAAGATGATATATTCTTGAAATTATTGACTTTCCTTTTGCGGCAAGCGCCGCCAAAACAAGAGCTGCCCCGGCGCGAAGATCTGAAACCATCATTGGTGCGCCGGAAAGATCGTTCACCCCTTTTACTAAAACAACATTGCCTTTAATAGCCAGGTTTGCTCCCAGCCTCTGAAGTTCAGCAACATGCAGGAATCTATTTTCAAATACCGTTTCTTCAATTTTTGATTTTCCTTTAGTTATTGACATTAAAGCCATCCATTGAGCTTGGACGTCTGTCGGGAAAAAAGGGTATACTTCGGTCTTGACATTTACAGGTTTAAGAGGCCCGGTCCATTTAGCTGAAATTGTGCGAGCGCTAACCATTATTTTCATGCCTGATTCTTTAAGTTTTGAAATAACACTTTTCAAATGCTTAGGTTCAGTTTCCACGAGCTTAACATCGCCTTTAGTAATAGCTGTCGCCACAAGATAAGTTGCTGTTTCAATTCTATCGGGAATAATCCTATATTTTGCGCCATGCAGCTTGTTTACCCCTTCAATAATAATTTTTTTTGTGCCGGCTCCTGAAATTTTTGCACCCATTTTATTCAAAAAATCCGCGAGATCTGCAATTTCAGGTTCCCTGGCGGCATTTTCAATAATTGTTTTTCCTTTAGCCAATACAGCGCCTAACAAAACATTTTCCGTGGCACCTACGCTGGGGAAACGAAAATAAATCCTATTGCCGATAAGTTTTTTGGTGCTCAGGTCAACATAACCTGACTTTAGTTTGATCTTGGCTCCCAGCCGCTTAAAAGCATCCAGATGTATATCTATCGGACGAGCTCCTATAGCGCAGCCCCCCGGAAGCGAAACATCTACCCTGCCTATGCGAGCCAAAAGAGGCCCAGTAACTAATATACTTGCCCTCATTTTTCTAACTAAATCATACGGAGCGGAATGTTTTAAACATCCGTCTGCGTGTATATAAACTCTGTGATCATTTTTCTCAATCTTTTTTCCTATATACGTAAGAAAACCGATAGTAGTATCAATATCCGCCAAAGAAGGCACATTTTCAATTAAGCAGGATTCATCGGTTAATAGAGTTGCAATCAATATCGGCAGGGCCGCATTCTTAGAACCCGATATTTTCACAGTTCCTTTAAGTTTTTTTCCGCCGTATATTACAATTTTATCCATTTATTTTTCCTATTATAACTCTTTCTAAACTTGAAAAGTCTTTTACTGTTTTTTCAACTTTAACACCATTTGTTTCAAAAATTTTATTTATCTCGGCACTTTTTGCCGAATTCATTTCCATAATTAAATATCCGCCGGGCTTCAAATAAAAATGAGCTTCACTGCTTATCCTTCGGTAAAAATCAAGCCCGTCTTTCCCACCGTTTAAAGCCATTTTGGGCTCATATGAAATTTCCGGCTGTAAAGCTGCCAGCTCATTTTCGGCTACATAAGGCGGGTTGGAAATTATCATATCTAATTTATTCTCAATGTTTTCTCCCTGAAAAGCGTTAAATAAATCTCCGTTTTTTAAAATAACTTTTCCAACCACGTTATTTTTCAATATATTTTTATAGGCAATTTCAAGCGCCTTTGAGCTAAGGTCAGTCGCATAAATAATTTCAGCAGAAGAAAATTTTGCTAAGCATGCAGCAATGCATCCCGAACCCGTGCAGATATCTGCGGCAACCTTTCCTTTCTCTCTTTCTAATATTTTCAAAGACTCTTCTACAAGTATTTCCGTTTCAGGCCTTGGGATAAGAGTATTTTCATCAACCAATATTTTTAAGCCCATGAACTCATGTTCGCCGAGTAGATATGATAAGGGCTTGCGTTTTTGTCTTTCTAAAATAAGTATTTTAAAGGATTTTAATGCTTCTTTTTTTAAAATATCGTCTTTTCTTAAAACTAAATCCAACCTCCGGCATCCCATGATAGAAGATAAAAGAATTTCGGTTTCCAGACGCGAATCAGGAATATTTTTATTTTCAAAATATTTTTCCGTCCATGACAAGATTTTCCCTACAGTCCAAATATTTTCCATTTATCTGCCTATGCTTGACATCCTCTGTTCCTGATCGGCTGTAATCAGCTTTTCCAGAAGTTCATCCATATCGCCTTCCAATACTTCTTTCAGGCGATGAATACTAAAATCTAGCCTGTGGTCAGTTATTCTATTTTGAGGGAAATTATATGTTCTAATTTTTTCTGAGCGGTCTCCCGAACCGACCTGTTTCCTTCTATCTTCAATAATTGAGTTCTCCTGCTCAACCATCTTTTGATCATAAAGCTTTGCTCTCAAAATCTGCATTGCTTTTGCGCGGTTTTTCATTTGACTGCGCTCATCCTGGCAGGCGACAGCTACCCCTGAAGGAATGTGTGTTATGCGCACAGCCGAATCCGTTTTATTTACGTGCTGGCCGCCCGCGCCGGAAGCCCGGTAAGTGTCAATTCTTAAATCTTCTGGTTTAACTTCAACATCAACTTCTTCGGCTTCCGGCAGAACCGCAACCGTAACCGCAGAAGTATGTATTCTCCCTGAAGCTTCAGTTTCGGGAACCCTTTGAACACGGTGTATTCCGCGTTCAAATTTAAAATATTTCCAGACATCTTTTCCCGATACTGAAAAAATTACTTCCTTAAATCCTCCGATCCCCGTGGGATTTGAGTCCATCTGCTCAATCTTATACCCCTTGCTTTCAGCGTACCGGCAGTACATCCTAAAAAGATCCCCTGCAAAAAGAGCTGCTTCTTCCCCTCCCGTCCCTGCCCGTATTTCAACTATAATATTTTTTCCCTCATTAGGATCTGGAGGAATTAAAAATATCTTCATCTCTGTTTCTAATTTTTCCAGCCTGCTGCTCAGATTAACATATTCGCTTTCCGCAATAATTTTTATTTCGGTATCGCTGGAACTTTTAAGTTCATCAAGATTTTTAAGTTCATTAAGCAGATTTTTATATTCACGGTAATTCTGTGCAAATGCTAGAAGAAGCGAATGCTCTTTTGAATACTTACGATAAAGCTCGGAATTAGAAATTACTGAAGGATCGCTCAATAAACGTTCCAGCTCTTCAGTTCTATTATACATTTTTTCAAGTTTTTGTTTAATTGCTTCGCTAAACATTCTTTTTTCCCGATTAACTCATTTATGAAGCTCTATGGTCTTACGACCATGGTATCTTTGGTTTCCTCGCTGCCAGCCTAGATGCTAGGCGGGCGAAGCGGGCGAAATCCCTGCCCGCCGGCGAGGCAGGCGCCGAAGCTTACCCCCTAGTTTTGCTACTTGTCCCTGCGATTAGTTTTCGACTTGTCCCCATGCTTGTCCCATTGTCTTGGTTTCGAAGAAACCATATGGGGCCTAGATTTCACATCGTCCCCTTGTCTTGATTTCGGAGAAATCATAGGGGAAGGAAATCTTTGGGGAAGAAAACTGTAGGGAAGCAAAACTAAGCAGGGGGTTCCGCCTTCGCATTTCCGCCATAGGCGAGACTTCGCCAATTGGCGAGCATCTTCTAAAAGAAGTTAGGGGTTTTCCCTGCCTCCGCCATTGGCGGACGGTGCGAAGGCGGAAAAAACAAAATGACAGAATTAGTTTCTGTTGCACTAATTCTGCCATAAAAATGATAAAGATATCTACTTCTCTTTTTTACCGGATTTTTCTTCTTTTTTTCCTGCTGATTTTCTTTTCGGAGAAGTAGTTAAAATCTTCCCTTTGGGCTTTTTGTCCGCAATAGATTCTTTTACCTTTTTCGCGCGCTTAACTGTTTTGCCTTCCGTTTTAGCGAAACGTTTTTGGAACCTTTCTACGCGCCCGGCTGAGTCTACCAATTTCTGTTTACCAGTGAAAAATGGGTGACAATTTGAGCAAATTTCCAGTTTTAATATAGGTTTTGTTGAACGCGTTTTAAACGAGTACCCGCAAGCACAAGTTACAGTACAGTCAACATATTGGGGATGTATTCCTTCTCTCATGGTTTATTATCTCCTTTATTTATGGGACAGTATTATGTCAAAAAATAACCCTAAAGTCAAATCAAAATGAGTTATGAACAATATCAAAAACGGCCTGTAATTCAGCTGAATTTTGACCCTAATCCTACATAACCGCCTTGAATGAATGCCCAAGCGGACATAGGATTTTTATTTTCCGGCTGAACCTCTGTTATAAGAAGAGCCCCCTCCCCGCAGCCTACCAAAAAACCTTCATTTTTTTTCAATTCAACAACTACACCATTTTTTTCTTTTACTGGAGAAGGAATTAGGCGAGCCTTAATAATTTTAAGTCTTTTATTTGCCATTTTTCCGTCACTTCCCAATGTATATGCCCCCGGCCAAGGATAAGTTCCCCTTATGAGATTCAGTATTTCGTTGGCAGATTTAGCCCAGTTTATTTTCCCGTCCTCTTTTTCTAATGACGGAGCAAGACTCGGCATTCCTTTTTGAGGCGTTCCCGGAACTTTTCCGTTTTTTAACAGGTCAAGCGTTTCATTCATAACTTCAATACCTACAGGAATCAATTTATTAAAAAGGCTTGTTGCTTCATCATCAGATTCTATTTGAACTGTTTTTTGAACTAATATAGGGCCCGAATCCAGAGTTTCTTCAATCCAGAATGAGGTTACACCGGTTGTTTTTTCCCCGTTTATCAACACCCACTGAACAGGCGCAGCTCCGCGGTATTTTGGCAAAAGCGAGAAATGAATGTTGAAACATCCAAAAGCGGGCAAATCAAAAACTCTTTTTGGAATAAGTTTCCCGTATGAAACAACAATCCCGACATCGGGTTTTAAAGCTTTAATTTCTTCTATCAACTCATCATTGAACTTTTCAGGCTGAAAAACATCTACTTCATTTTTAACCGCTTCAATTTTAACTTCGGGCGAATGTATTTTGTAATGCCTGGAAGACGGTTTATCAGGCTGGGTAATTACTCCAACAACAGTATGCTTTTCTAAGCACTCTTTCAAGAAAGGAACCGCAATTTCCGGAGTCCCGAAAAAAATAATCTTTACCATGTTCCGCTCTTTTTTCTTTTCCTAATTTCACTTTCAATTTTTTTTCTTTTGAAAAAGGATAAATAGTCAACGAATAGTTTTCCATTCAAATGATCCATCTCATGCTGAATTATCCTGCTTAAGATACCCGTGCCCTGCACTATTATCGGCAATCCTTTCTCATTCACCGCCTCAACTTTTATGTTTTCAAATCTTTTTACCTTTGCAAGAATACCGGGAAAAGAAAGGCAGCCTTCTTCTTCAAATATCTTCCCCTTTTTATCAACAATCTTAGGATTAATCAGCGCTATCGGCTGCTTTTTCCCATCAATATTGGGATCAATTAAACAAAGGTTTAAAGAAACCCCTACCTGAGGGGCAGCAAGGCCCACCCCGGGCGCATTGTACATCGTTTCAAACATATCAGAAATAAGTTTTTTTATCTGAGAATTAATCTGCTCCACCGGTTTACATTTTTGTCTTAAAATCGGCTCGCCGTATTTGTAAATTTTAAGTTTTGACATTTTATCTGCCATCCTTTATTAAAATAATCTATTGCTTACAATATATCGTAAGGATCAATATCAGCTGTAACTAATATCCCTGAAGGAACTTGAATTTTTTTTGTTTCCAAAATTGCCTGAATAATAGCACTTTTTTCGCCTTTTAACAATATCTGCCATCGGAACATGCCGTGAAGTTTCGTCCTTGAAGCGGGTGTCGGGCCCAAAATTGAGAACAAATTTGTTTTGTCGTTAAAGCGTTTCAATTCAGCAGCAAATTTTTCAGCGAACTCTATTAGTCTTAACTCATTTTTGGACCGGATAATTATATTGGCTAATCTGGAAAACGGCGGATAGTACATCTCCTTTCTATATTCAATTTCTTTTTCATAGAAAGAAATAAAGTCATGGTTTTTGGCGTTCTGGAGCGCATAATGCTGAGGATGCCTTGTTTGTATAATAACTTCTCCGCCCAGATAGCTCCTGCCTGAGCGGCCAGCCACCTGTGTTAAAAGCTGGAATGTCCTTTCAGCGGAACGGAAATCAGGAAAATACAAAGATGTATCCGCATCAATAACGCCGACTAAGGTAACCCTCGGAAAATCAAATCCTTTCGCTATCATTTGAGTGCCTAAAAGAATATCAAAATTCTCCTTTTTAAAATCCTCATAAACCTTTTGGTAGACTCCTTTTTTCGCTGCGGTATCACGATCAAGCCGAATAATTTTCCCTTGAGGATAAAACTTCTTGAGTTCCTGTTCTACTTTTTGTGTGCCTACTCCGAAAACATAAATTTCGCTGCTGTTGCACGAAGGGCATTTTTTGGGAAAAACAGAAGAATAATTGCAGTAATGACATTTCAGTTTTTCCGCGTCATAATGATAAACTAAAGATATTGAACAATTTGGACATTTTAACACCTGTGCGCAATTTTGACACATTACTCCGGGAGCAAAACCCCGCCTGTTCAAAAATATTATTGCCTGCTCCCTTCGAGCAAGAGTTTTGTTAAGCGCTTCTATTAATGGCTCAGATAGTATTTTTGACCTTTTATATTGATTTTTTGAATCAACTATTTCTACTGGAGGTAAAATCCCTGAGCCTATTCTTTCCTTAAGCTCAAGAAGCCGGTATTTCTTGTTTTTTGCTTCTAAGTATGTTTCAAGCGACGGTGTGGCTGACCCCAGAATTAAAACCGCATTATTGGCCCTGGCTCTTTCTAAAGCAACATCTCTTGCATGATATGTAGGTTTTTGTTCCTGCTTGTATGTTGGTTCATGTTCCTCGTCCATTATAATCAGCCCCAAATTTCCAAAAGGAGCAAAAATCGCCGACCTTGGGCCTAAAATTATTTTTATTCTTCCTTTCTTCGCGTTTTCCCAAGTTCTGTATTTTTCGCTTTTTGATAAACCGCTGTGCCAAACTCCTAATTGTTGAGGAAATCTGTCCTGTATAAGCCTAATAAAATGCGGGGTTAAGGATATTTCGGGCAGCAGAAATATCGCGGATCTTTGCTGTTTTATTATTTCTTCAATCGCTGAAAGATAGACTTCAGTTTTTCCGGAACTAGTTATCCCGTGTAAAAGAAAAGTATTGAATTCCTTTTTGTTTATGGATTTAACTATTTCTGTTACCGCGCTTTTTTGAGAATCGCTGAGCTTATGAGAAACTTTTACAGGCAAAAGTTTTTCTTTAATGTTTTCTTCAATTGATTTCAAATTTCTTTTTGAAGAACTTAGCGCCGGCGACATTATAACCGCAAAAGCTTCCCCAAGCGAACAGATGTAATTTTTGGCAATCCATTCGGCCAAATAAAACATTTCGTCAGTCAATACTGATTCTGTATCAACAACTGACGAGATATCTTTGATTTTTGAAATATTGGATTCTTTAAGCAAAGAAACTACATATCCTATTAGTTTTTTATTCCCAAAAGGGACATTGACTCTTATACCGCGTTTAACGATAGCGTTCAAATTTTCGGGAACAGAATAATGGAAGGTTTTATCTAAAGGCAAGGGAAGAGCTACTTCAGCATACATTGCATATTCCGATACTAAAAAAGACTTTTCTACTTCAAAATCATTTTTTTTTAAACTTTTTTTAACTCGGCCATAATTAACTTCATATCTTCCCAGACATCTTTTTTTAACGAAGGATTCCTCAATAGCGCCGCGGGATGATATGTAGGCATTAAAAGTGTGCCGTTATAATATCTGAACTTTCCTCTAAGAACTCCTATTGTTTCTTCTGTAGACAATAAAGTTTTTGAAGCGTGGCTTCCAAGAGCGCATATTATTTTGGGGCTAATAATTTCTATCTGCTTTTGCAGATAAGGCAGGCATTCGGCTATTTCTTCAGGAGTTGGGGCCCTGTCGTTGCCTCTTTTTTCAGAATCGCTAGGATCTTTCATCGGGTGACATTTAACTATGTTTGCTATATAAACATCTTCTCTTTTTAATCCCATTGACTCTATAATCTTGGTTAAAAGCTGGCCGGCTCTTCCAACAAAAGGCCTTCCGAGATGGTCTTCATCAAATCCGGGGCCTTCACCGATGAACATTAGTTTTGAGTTAGGATTACCCTCCCCAAAAACAAATTTTATTCTTGTTTTGCCTAAATGACACTTTTTGCACGCCGAAATTTCGCTTTTATAAGCATCTAACACATCAGAAGAATCCCCTTTATTTTTTTCTTCCTTTGAGCAGGAATTTTGAATTGATACGGCTTTCTTTTCCATTAATATTTCCTTGTTCCCCCAAAGTTCTTCTTCAATAGCTGTTTTAGCAAGTTTTATTATTTTTCCAAATTCTGATTGATTCATCAATTATCCTTCTTGCCAATATATTTTTATTGTTTTCTACTTTATACATTATTCCGCATTTATCTATTAGCCACGCGGTTGTTTTGTCGCTTCCAATAGATTTCAACGAATTTGCGACAATAAAGTCCAGATTCTTTGTTTTAAGCTTTTTCTTAGCAGAATTTAAAATATTATGAGTTTCCAAAGCAAATCCAACAAGAACTTTTTTTCCCTTTATCTTTCCCAAACAACTTAAAATATCGGGATTTTTAACTAGATTAAAATTTAAAAAACTATTATTCTTTTTGATTTTTTGTTTTTTATAGTTTTTGGGCCTATAATCGGAAACTGCGGCTGCACCGATTATTATATCTGCTTTAGAAAAATATTTTTTTGTTTTTTCAAACATTTCCCGGGACGATACAACCGGGATACATTTTATTTTTGCAGAAAATCTTGCCTGCGAAGGGCCGCTAATGACTATAACTTGTTGTGCTTTTTTAACAGCTTCTCTTGCAATAGCTTCGCCCATCTTGCCTGAAGAGGAATTAGAGATAAATCTTACCGGGTCAATAAATTCTCGGGTAGGGCCTGAGGTTATTAAAAATGTTGGTTTCATAGAACAAAACACTATATTTATATTTTTTGCTTAAAAGTATTCTTTTTTCTCTTTAAGCCTTTGCCTGTCTTTTTCTTCCTGCTGATGTTTTATGTTTTCAATGGCTTCGGCAAATTGGCTGCCGACAGAAGCTGTCAAAAGCGCATGGCTGTCTTTAAAAGCATTTTCTTTTTCTATATTCCATAAAATTATCAAGCCTAATAAGCTTTCATTTTTTATTATAGGAGCGAAAAGGACCGATCTGCATTTTTTTAAAAATTCTTCCTTATTTTGTTCATCATATTTTTCAATGATTACCCCCGAAGGATTTAGTTTGACAATTTTAATAATTGCGCTATCCGGAGCAATTATTCCGGCGTTTTTCGGAGCGGCAGCAGGGTCATATTCTTGATTAAATTCATTATATAAAAAAATTGCCGCGCCATCTGCCTCAGGCACCGCAAGAAGTATTTCATCTCTTATTCCTTCAGCTATTTTATTCAAGCTTTTACCTGAAGAAATAATGTTTCCCGTATGGTAAATAGTAGTAAGTTCTCTGGAAGTCTGCTCAAGTCTTTCCATCGCGACCTTAAGAAGACCGAAAAGAATTTTTAAGCCTGCTTTTGACTGTTCAGAAACAAAACGCATAAAATCTTCGCGTTTTATTTCCAAAGCTTAGAATCCATACTAGCCTTAGCAGTAGCAGTTCTTGGAGAATCAGAAAAAAATGCCATTTCTCCAAAAACATTGCCCGGAGTGAAAACAATCAGTATTTTTTCTTTTTCTTTTCCAAGCTGTTTAGATATGGTTACCCGTCCTGAATCTACGATAAAAAAAGAATCAGCCCGATCGTTTTCTTTAAAAACAATATCTCCCGATTTAAATGCAACCTCTTTTAATTGTTTTGACAGCTCGTTTAACAAATTGTCTTCAATTTCTTCAAAAATAAAAACTGATTTTAAAAGAGATGGTTTGTTCATTATTCTTCCTTGCTTTTATTTAGGATTGAAATAATCTGTCAAGAATAAAAAAATAATGCTTTTTACTTAACCTCAACCTGTCTTACTCTAATACTTTCTATGCCGTCCGGCCGCCGCTTCTTACATATTCCGGATTTTGAGCTTTTGCTATGGCATCTTCCTTTGAAATCAAATTTCCTTCTACAAGTTCTAATAATGCTCTGTCTAAACTTATCATGCCAAACTTTCCGCCAGTTTCTATAGCCGAATAAATCTGATGAGTTTTTCCTTCTCGTATAAGATTAGATATCGCTGGGGTAACAACCATAATTTCACGGGCTGCCACGCGGCCAAAACCATCCGATTTGGGCAAAAGAGTTTGTGACACAACGACCTTTAAAGTCGTTGAAAGCTGAACCCTTACCTGCTGCTGCTGGTGAGGCGGAAACACGTCAATTATCCTGTCCACTGTCTGGGCTGCATCTGTCGTATGCAAGGTTGCAAATGCAAGATGGCCAGTTTCAGCTATAGTTAAAGCCGCAGAGATTGTTTCAAGGTCACGCATTTCTCCTATTAAAACAATGTCAGGATCCTGCCTGAGAGCCGTTCTTAAAGCACTATGAAAACTTTTTGTCTGTTCCCCCACTTCTCTCTGCCTCACGATACAGTTTAATCCTTCATAAACATATTCTATCGGATCTTCAATTGTAAGTATATGTTCATGCCGTTTCTGATTAATTATATTTATCAAACAGGCAAGAGTAGTTGATTTCCCCGAACCCGTAGGACCGGTGACTAGTACAAGACCTCGAGGCAATTCGGCAAACTGCAGTATAACCGGGTTTAAATCAATTTCTTCAGGAGTTGGTATTCTGGATGAAATAACTCTCAATACGGCTTCAACCCCATTCTTTTGTTGAAGCACATTTACTCTAAATCGGGATACTCCCTGCAAAGAAAAAGAACAGTCTAGTTCCATGCTTTCTTCAAATTTAGATTTTTGAAAATCGGTTAAAATGGAATAGATAAGGTCTTTTGAAGAGTCTTTAGTCAAGACAGGAAAATCATCTAAAGAAGTAACAGATCCTCTAATTCTAACCATGGGAGGGCGCCCAATAACCATATGAACGTCGGAAGCCCCTTTTTGGACTGCCGTTTTCAAAATATTTATCATAACCATTTTTCCCTCCAGACACAAGATATTTTTCGTGTTTAATAATTTTAAATTATCCGATAATATTGCAAATTTCAGAAACTATTTTTTCAAGATCAGCCAGCCTGCCTATACCTTCATCATCGCAAGCCAATTTTCCTTTTTCAGGATTAATAATATTGTAACCAAACCTTTTTAAGCGGCCAATATTTTCCTGAGTCGCAGAATGATTCCACATATTTTCATTCATGGCAGGACATATCAAAATAGGAGCTTTAGAAGCCAGCACAACACACGATAATAATTCTTCTGCCCGGCCATAAGAAAGTCTTGAAATAATGTCTGCTGTTGCAGGAACAACAACTATTATATCTGCCTTTTTTGCCAGTGCAACATGTTCAACTTCCCAAATATCTCTATCAAACATATCTTCATACACACGATTATTTGATAGAGTTTGAAGGGTAAGAGGTGTAACAAATTTTGCGCCATTTTCGGTTAAAATACAGGTTATGTTTGCCCCCAACGATTTGAGTTTTCTAATTAAGGAAGGCACTTTGTAAGCTGCAATACCTCCGCAGATACCTAATAAAATTTCTTTTCCATTAAGTTTTTTGTTTTCTGAATTTTTGTAATTTATGTTTTTCATATTATTTGCAAATATTAGCACTTGTTAAAAATGAAGCTCTATGGTCTTACGACCATAGTATCTTTGGTTTCGTCCTTCTTCGCATTTCCGCCATAGGCGAGACTTCGCCAATTGGCGAACATCTCTTAAAAGAAGTTAGGAGTTTTCTCTGCCTCCGCCATTGGCGGACGGTGCGAAGGCGGATAAATTTTTACTCTTTTTTTCCTATTTACCCCGTTAGAAAATGCCCCCCTGCTTTCTTGCCCCGTGGAATGCAAAGCATTCCCGGGACCAAAGTCCCTGAAATCGTTTCTGATTTCTAGGGGCGAAAGCAAGAAGGGGGAATTGAAATCATACTGTTAAATGGCGTTGTAATGACTCCATCCTTATTCGCTTGTCCCGTTAGAAATCTTAGCTGGCTTAGATATAAAGTTAAGCCCCTGTCTAAATCGGTGTATCAGCCAATAATTTCTAACGGGACAAAGCTCCCATTGCCCGCCCGCCGGCCCGCTTCGCAGCGAGGCGAGCGAGGCAGGTCTCTAACGGGGTTTACTGTCTACTGTCTACTTTTATAATTAGGTTTTTTTTCTTCGCTTTTATTTTCAGGAGTTTTTCTTATTTTTTCTTTCTTTGCTTTTTCAATATCTTCTTCGGTCATTTTTCCCAAAAGGATATCTTCCAAAACTCTTCTAACAATTTCAGAACGGTTAAGGTTTTTTGCCTCATCTGAATGTATAAAACTGCCCATCCATTCCTTTGCCATCTTAAACACTCTGTAACGGTCATTCTGTAGATTAGGTGTTTTTTTTATACTGCTCATAGTCTTTATTCCTCCTTGCTTATTTTTGTTAATTAAACTTCTGTATCGCGATGTTTGATATTCTATTATGTTCCGAATAGACTATCTTTTCCAAATTGCGGAGAGCCTGAGAAAGTTTGTCATTTATCAAAAGATAATCATATCTATTCATACAATGCAGTTCTTTTTTTGCATTGGCAAGCCTTTTCTTTATCTCTGTTTCTGAATCTTTCTTGCGCGTCTTTATTCGTTTATCCAAAACTTTCATAGTTGGAGTCATTATGAAGACAAGCACAGCATTGGGATAGAGTTTTTTAATATTGAGCCCGCCTTGAACATCTATATCCAGAGCAATATCTTTCCCTGAATTTATTGCTTTTTCAAGATATCTTTTCGGTGTTCCGTAGTAATTATCATGAACAAGAGCCCATTCAATAAATTCTTTATTAAAAATCATCCTTTTGAATGTTTTTTTATTTACAAAAAAGTAATCTACCCCGTTTTTTTCGCCTTTTCTCGGTGTCCGTGTGGTGTAAGAAACTGAACCCTTAATGTTTTTTGATTTTTTAATTAAAAGATTGCAGATAGTAGTTTTTCCGGCGCCTGAAGGGGCAGACAATACGATAATTAGTCCTTTTTTTTGCATCTTTTTATTTTATTAAAAATTAATAGTAATTGCAAACATTATTCTCCTTCGCCAAATGCCCCGTAGTTTGCTACGGGGATGAAGGCGGGGAGAACCCCCACGTCTAGTTTTGTCTTAGACAAAACTGTGCGGGGTGGCTTCGGAAGAATTCCGCATTGATACCCCGCATCCTGATGCGGGGAGCTTCATTTAA
>JAPLKN010000062.1 GCA_026388075.1 Elusimicrobiota bacterium | reverse complement strand
ACTATAATTCCAGTAATACAAAAAGGCTGAATATTAAAGAAGTTAAAGAACTGCTTCTAACTATAGATTATGTGAAAGAAGCGCTTAAGGGTAATAACTGAAAAGATATTAAGTCCCAATCGGAATTACAGAGCGGGACGCAGGATAAATCCTGCGGCTACAATAACGGCACTTTTGGTGCTTTCGGTAGACGCACCCTTCAGGGTGCGGTAGAAGAAATTAGGAAAGTGAGAGAGAATAAATAATGAGTACAATATTAGTTACCGGTTCGGAAGGTTTCATAGGCAAAAACCTGATTGTAGCTTTAGAACAATCAGGATATCATGATATTTTGAAATACGATATAGACAATAACGAAGGTAATCTTGAAAACTATTTGAAACAGGCTGAAATTATTTTTCATTTGGCTGGAGTCAACAGGCCAAAAAGTGAAAACGAATTTAAAAAAGGGAACGAGGATTTAACTCAAACCATAGTAAATATCCTTGGAAAGAATAAAAAGCGTACTCCTATGGTTTTTACTTCCTCAATACAGGCAAAATTAAAAAATCCGTACGGAATAAGCAAGAAAAACGCAGAAAATGTTTTATTTAATTATGCAAAAAAGACTAAGGCAAAAGTGTTTGTTTATCGCTTGCCTAATGTTTTTGGAAAATGGTGCAAACCGAATTACAATTCAGCCGTTGCTACTTTTTGCCATAATATAGCTCGTAATATTGATATTAATATTACTGACGAAAAAAAAGAAATTGAATTAGTTTATATTGATGACGTAGTAAGTGAATTCATCAAATTACTTAATAAAAAAGAAAAATATCAGAAAAAATATTACTTCATCAAAAAAACTTTTAAAATAAGCCTTGGCGAACTTGCAAAAAAAATATATCAGCTGAATGATATTCTTAAAACATTGATTATGCCTAACCTTTCCTATGATTTAACTAGAGATCTCTATGAGACATATCTTTCATATCTTGATAAAAATGATTTTTCTTATAAATTGGATCAAAAAGCAGATAGAAGAGGAAGTTTGGTGGAAATATTGAAATCTCATCAATCTGGCCAGATATTTGTTTCAAAGTCCAAAAGGGGAGTTATTCGCGGCAACCATTACCACAATACCAAAATTGAAAAATTTTGGGTAATAGAAGGAAAGGCTGAAATTAAATTCAGGCATATCTTAAATAACGAAATTCTTTCATACCTGGTTTCAGGAGAAGATATTAAAGTTGTAGACATACCGCCCGGGTATATTCATTCAATTGAAAATAAAGGTGAAGATGAACTAATAGTAGTATTTTGGGCTAGTTCAATATTTAATTCTGAAAACCCTGATACTTATGCTTTGGAGGTCTTATAATGCAAAATAAAATTAAAGTAATGACAATACTTGGAACACGGCCTGAAATTATAAGATTATCAAGGGTTATGGCAAAGTTAGACCAATTTACTAATCACATTACTGTTCATACTGGACAAAATTATGATTATGAGCTGAACGAAATATTTTACAAGGATTTGGAAATAAGAAAACCGGATTATTTTCTCGGAGTTAAGAGTGGTTCACTCGGTAAAATGATAGGTAAAATAATAGAAAAATCAGAAAGTGTTTTACTGAAAGAAAAACCGGACGCAGTATTAATACTGGGAGATACAAACAGCTCAATGGCGGGTATTATTGCTAAACGCCTGAAAATTCCTGTTTATCATATGGAAGCGGGAAACCGCTGTTTCGATTTTAATGTGCCGGAAGAGATAAACCGAAGAATAATTGATCATATAAGCGATTTTAACCTTGTTTATACAGAACATGCCCGCAGAAACCTTTTGAGAGAAGGGATTCATCCAAGGAAGATATATCTAACAGGTTCTCCGATGAAAGAAGTTTTAACTCATTTCTCAGAAAAAATAAAAAAAACTGATATTTTAAAAAAGTTAGGACTGACAAGAGAAAAATATTTTGTGGCAAGTGTTCATCGGGAAGAAAATGTTGATAATCCGAATAATTTAAGAAAGATTTTGGAGTCTTTAAATTTGCTTTCAAGAAAATATGATTTTCCCATAATAGTTTCAACTCATCCAAGAACTAAGAAAAGATTAGATGAGCAAAAAAACATAAAATTGAACGGCAAAATACTATTTTCAAAACCATTTGGTTTTTTTGACTATGTAAATCTTCAAATGAATTCGTTTTGTGTTATATCGGACAGCGGGACTATTTCCGAAGAGTCAGCTATACTTTCCTTTCCGGCAATTACCATAAGAAACGCAATGGAAAGACCGGAAGGAATGGATTCCGGTACTATAGCGCTTACGGGACTTGATCCTGATACCATTACTGAATCGGTTCGCGTTGCAGTAAGTGAAAGAAAATCTTTATCGGAAAATTCTATTCCGGCGGACTATAAAATATCTAATACTTCTCAAAGGGTGATAAAAATAATAATTGGTACAGCAAAATTGGCGCATAAATGGGAAGGGATAGAGAAAACATAAACTTGTTTAGGTTCACTATTTCGGGAACGAGTATCAGACAGGGGAAAGTAGAGATATCCATTGTGCCTGTATGGAAATGGATGCTAGAAGGAAGGGATTAGATAAGAATTATTATTTGTAAAGCAGGAAATTGAGGCAAAGGGAGGTTTTATGGCAAAGGATGAAAAGCTTAAAGCGTTAGGATTAGCGTTAACACAAATTGAAAAAGATTTTGGCAAAGAAGCTATCATGCGTCTGGGTGAAAAGCACGCAAAAACAACGGTTGAAATTATTCCTACCGGCGCATTGCCTTTAGATATAGCGATTGGCATAGGCGGTATTCCCCGCGGAAGAGTGGTTGAGATTTACGGCCCGGAATCTTCCGGTAAAACAACTTTGGCGCTGTGCATTGTTGCCCAGAGCCAGAAACAAGGCGGAATAGCCGCATTTATTGATGCTGAACACGCTATGGATCCGGAATACGCAAAAAAATTGGGTGTTAACATTGATGATCTTTATATTTCCCAGCCGGATTCAGGCGAGCAGGCTCTTGAAATTGTTGATAAACTTGTTCGTTCCGGAGCTGTTGATGTAATAGTGGTGGATTCTGTTGCGGCCCTTGTTCCGCGGGCTGAAATCGAAGGCGAGATGGGCGACTCGGTGATGGGTATGCAGGCCCGCCTAATGAGCCAGGCATTGAGAAAACTTACTTCAAGCATTTCCAAATCTAAAACCTCAATTGTTTTTATAAACCAAATAAGGCATAAAATCGGTGTGATGTGGGGAAATCCTGAAACGACTACCGGCGGACTTGCTCTTAAATTCTATGCATCCGTCCGTCTTGATATCAGGAGAGTAGAATCTGTAAAAAAGGGCGATGAAATTATCGGCAATAAAGTCCGGGTTAAAGTTGTTAAAAATAAGATTGCGCCGCCGTTTAAACAGGCAGAATTTGATATTCTTTTCGGGCAGGGGATAGACCGAACCGGTTACCTTATAGATATGGGAGTGGCTGATAACTTTGTTGAAAAGTCAGGTTCTTTTTATTCCTATAAAAATGAAAAAATCGGTCAAGGGAGGGACAGCGCGAAACAATATCTTGCGGATAATCCCAAAACTGCTGATGAAATAGAAACAATGATAAGGCAGAAATACATTTTTTCGGCAGTAACGCAAGCCGAAGTTGAGGATAAAGAACCGGAAGAAGAAAAAGAAAAACCGGTTAAATCTTCAAAAAAGCAATAAAGCCGTGAATTTAAATAATACACCCCCGAGGCGCGCTTAGCATTGTAAAGCTCTCCTCTGGGGTGGTTTGGTTTTAATAGTTGTAACTTTTGTATATCATCCCCGACGACTTACTTGTATTTTTTGATGAAGTCCCGCAAGGCGGGATAGATACACTTGGGAATGACAAGGTGTTTAAATTCCTGATAATCTTGTCGGCAGGTAAATGTAGCCGCAGGCTTTAGCCTGCGAGAAAGGAAAAGATGATATTGTTTTGTTAAGCGCCCCGCAAGCGGGGCGGCTACAACGACAAAGAATGGAGCTCTGCGAAAGTAAGGAAATTATCTGACTTTTATGTCCATAAAAAAACATATTGTAAAAGCAACCATTGTAATTTTATTGTTCTCTGTCTTAGGGAAGCTGTTTGGTTTTGCCAGAGAAATAATAATAGCCGCCATATTTGGAACAACTTCGCTGACGGATGCATATTTTGTCGGATTGTCAGTACCGGATTTTTTTCGAGAAATTATTTCCGGCGGAATATTGACTGCAGTATTCATCCCGGTTTACGCATCCTTTATCCAAAAAAATGAAAGCGAGCGCTCTTTAAAGTTCATAAATACCATTTCAACAGCACTGGCTCTAATAATGGTACTTTCTGTAATTGTCTTTATGCCTCTATCCGGTTACTTGGTAAAGGTATTTGCTCCCGATCTAACCGAACCAGCTTTTTCTACCGCAGTAACCATAGCGAAAATAATATTTCCCGCGACAATATTTATGGGAATTGCCAGCTTTTACGGAAGTCTTCTTAATGTCCATAAACATTTTGTTGCTCCCGCTTTAACACAGCTGATGCTGAATTTAGGTGTTATAGCAGGCGTGATATTTTTAAGTAAGAAATTAGGAGTATATAGTTTGGCGGTTGGTTTTGTTGCCGGCGCGGTAATGCAGTTGTTGGTATTATTCCCTTCACTAAGGCTTAGGGAGCTCAGTTTTAAATTCACCTTGCAATGGTTCTCCGAGTTCAAACCCATGTTTTATTTATGGGGGCCGCTCTTGTTTGCTTCAGTTGCAGGCGTGGGAATAGACCTGGTATCACGCGCACTTGCATCAGGGCTTGATTCCGGTAATATTGCTGCGCTAATCTTTGCAGGCAGAATAAGAGAAACCGTATGGCTTTTTTGCGGGGTTCCGCTCGGGACGGCGGTTTTTCCTTTTCTTAGCAGTGTCCACGCAGGTAATAATTCTCAGGAATTTAAAAAAATCGTTGATTTTGCGATCAGGATAACAGTTTTATTTGCTTTACCGTTTTCGCTTTTTACGGTAATATATAGCAAGCCGATCATAAGTATTTTGTTTGAGAGGGGGGCTTTTAGCAGTTTCTCAACAGAGATAACATCATCAGCTTTAGCTTTTTACTCAATCGGGGCGCTATTTTATGCTCTGAATTTTGTAGTCATAAGGATATATTACAGCCGGCAGGATGTCATTACGCCTTTAAAAATATTTTCTATAGGGTTTGTATTAAACCTTGTTGCGGGTTTTATGCTAAGGAAGTATATGCTTGTTGGGGGGGTGGCCCTTGCGAGGTCTTTAACGGATGCTTTTTGTTTTATTGCTATGATTATAATGCTAAAGCCGATTTTGGCAGAATTTAAGGTTTGGGGAGTTATAAAGAATATTTTACAGATACTTCTAATTTCAATTATTTCTTTATTGCCTTTATATTTGGTTTATATCAGTATTCATCTGCCGGCAGGCTTATTTGAGAAACTGGTTTTTCTTTCCGTTGCAGTATTCTTTTCGGTTTTTATTTATTTGTTGTTGTGCAAATTATTCAAAGTAAAGGAATTAGATTCAATTTATAATTTATTAAAAAGAAAAATATTCCCTGCAGGAGTTTTACCGCAATGACGAGAATCCGTGAGTTTATCGGAAGCAATATATTATTTGCATATATTCTTTCGGTGCTAATTACATACCAATTCTATTTCCCCGTTATAGGGAATAAAAATCTTACAGTTTTTATTGTGCTGGCTGTTGTCTTGGGGCTTTTGTCGTTTAAAAATGAATATCTTGAAATAAGGGCATACCAAATATATTATTATTGTATTTTTCTAGTTTTTATCTATATTTCATTCTTGTATTCTACCGACAAAATAGACGCGCTAAAGCATTTAATTTATCTTTCTCTGCCCTTGCCGATTTATTATTATTTTAAGATTTTCTCCGCTGACAAAATCAAAGTATTGAAAGTATTTGTTTTTTCTGCTTTACCCTATTTACTGGGCGTGTTTTTGCTTTTCTTGTTTGAGAAATATGAGCTTGCAATTCTGAACTCAGGAATAATGAAAATATTTATTGAGCCGGATACCCTCCTCGATTTAGCTCGTAACTTTTCAAATTACAATATATGGGAAAACTATTTGTTTTACGGCTGGAATTTGGGTTTACAATAAATATGGTTTCAAAAAAATATCGCGACTGGCAGTTTCCTTAAGCGTAATATTTTTGTTTATGTTAACCATGATGTTTGTAAATCCTAGAACAAAAAACTTTGGTAGTAACCTTAACAGCATAAACGGCAGAACAGAGATTTGGAAAGCAAGCATTGGAGTTATAAAAGACAATTGGCTTCTTGGAGTCGGGTTGGATGGAGAAACTTGGGCAAAAAAATACAATATTTACGCCGAAAGCATTAATGCCCGGAAAGATACGCCCCCGCACAACATGTTTCTTGAGATATGGGGAAAAAGCGGAATATTTGCAGTATTATTCTTTGTTTTATTCTTAATTTCATGTTTATACAAAAATACAAAAATGTTTATACAAACAGGAGATTATTATTTTCTGCTGGTTACGGCATTTCTATCTTTTGCGGCAATTTTCGCTTTCGTTGAGAATATGTTTTTAATGGATATAAGAATTTTGGCAATAATTTGGATGGTTTTAGGCCTAAACCCCGAAGACAAATCTGATAAGTATCAAGGTAAATACTATGAAAGAATATAAAAAAATACTATGTATTTCTTCTACGGGTATGGGTAATGCCATTCTTTATATCCCGGTTCTGCGGACACTTAGAAAAAGATTTCCTGGTGCAAAAATTGATGTTATTGTAAGCAATATGCAGGCAAAGGCAATATTAGAGAATTTGGATTTGGTTAACAGAGTAATATTCTTTGGAAAAACCAAAGCGTATCCGTTTACTTACATGAAGCTGTTGTTGACGCTTAGAAAGGAAAAGTATGAACTGTTTGTAACTTCATTTTTAGATAAAAGTTTAAAAATAGCTGTACTGGGTTTTTTAGCGGGAATAAAAGATAGGGCCGGCTTTGCTAACGGTTGGTGGAACATATTTTATGGATTTATTGTTCGTGTTAATGAAAAAAAACACGAAGTTGAATACAATCTGGATCTTCTGCGGGCGATCGGTATTGAAGGAACAGACAACTCAATAGCATTACCGGAGGCAGTAAATGGCAATGTTATTACCGATAAGGCTCTCCCAGAAGTTTATGGCAGGACAATAATTGGGTTTCATCCCGGTTCGGGAACCGATTTGGGCGAATCGGTTAAAAGATGGGATGTTGTGAAATTTGCTCTTCTTGCTGATAAACTGGCTGAACAATACAATGCAGAAATTCATGTATTTGGCGGCCCGGAAGAATTGGAATTGGCTAAAACTATGGCATCAAAAATGAAAGTTGTTCCAAATATCGCGATCGGCACAACAATACTTCAAACGGCAGCCAATATAAACAAATGCGATCTTTTTATTTCTAATGATTCCGGCTTAATGCATTTAGCCGCTTCTGTTCAAATACCCGTAATAGGTATATTCGGGCCGACGCTTTACTGGAAGAATTATCCCTGGCAGGTGCCTAATATAGTTGTGCGAAGCGGCCTGGATTGTGCTCCCTGCTATAAGTTTTCAGGTATTTCCTGCCGTGATCCCCGTTGTCTAGCCGGAATATCGGTCCGGGCGGTTTATAATCAGGCCGTTAAGCTTTTAAATGTGATCAACCAAAAGGCGGTTTCAATATCAGGCGGGGCAGTATATGGAGAATTTGTTTTAGATGGCTATAGCGATAAAGAAAAAGCAGCATCTGTTACAAGAGAAAATATTTTCAAGAAAATAACCGTGATTACCCCGGATTTTTCTCATAACTGTTTCGGCCGGGCTTATATGTTGGCGGAACTTTTGAAAAGTGAGGCAGAAGTTGAAATAGTAGGCCCGGCTTTCAGCGGGAGCGTCTGGTCCCCGATTGAAAAACCGCCGAGAGATGTAAAATATTCATTTCTTTCCTGTTCAAAGCTGCAGTATTTTTTTTCAAGCGCATTTAGTTTGTCAAAAATAATTAACGGCGACCTGGTTATAATAAGCAAGCCGGTGCTTCCGAGCATGTTTCTTGCGATGATAGTTAGTTTAAGGAAAAAGGTCCCAATGGTTATTGATATTGACGATTGGGAAATGGGGTTTGAACTGGACCGCTTTATTCAAGGGAATTTTGTAAACAGTTTAAAATCTTCTGTTCAGATTTTTAAATTGGTTATTTGTGATTTGTTAGCGCGGTTCATAAAAAATAAAATAGTGTCAAATACTTACTTGCAGAACAAATACGGGGGCATAGTTATTCCGCACGCGCGAGATACGGAATATTTTAACCCGGAAAATTATTCAAAAAAAGTGCTCAGGGAAAAATACGCTATTAAACCGGAAGATAAAGTAATATTATTTTTAGGCACACCGCGTGAGCATAAAGGTATTTTTGAGCTGGTTAACGCTTATAAAAAAATGAATGATAGTTCTGCACTAATGATGTTAGTAGGGTTTAATCTTGTTGAAGACAGCCAGAAAAAGCTATATGATTTTGTTAAAGAGAGCCTTGGTGGAAGATGTATATT
The DNA here is from genome assembly GCA_026388075.1 of Elusimicrobiota bacterium. Lineage (NCBI taxonomy): Bacteria > Pseudomonadati > Elusimicrobiota > Elusimicrobiota bacterium. The sequence goes on along the minus strand of JAPLKN010000062.1, from coordinate 32,538 downwards.
GCTTGAACAGCAGCCGTTTGGCAAAATACCCGAATTTCTTAGCATTGCGGATATAGTTGTTATACCGCAAAAAGATACTTACTCATCCAAAGGACAGATACCTGCAAAATTATTTGATGCTATGGCTATGGGAAAACCGATTATTGCTTCAAAAATTAATGATATTCCTGAAATACTTAAAGACTGCGGCTGGACTTATGAAGCGGGCAATATTGATGAATTAGTCAGCGTAATTAAAACGGTCATCAGCGATCCGGAAATGGCGATCAACATGGGGAAAAAAGCCAGGAATAAGTGTATTGAAAAATATAGTTATTATGCTATGAGCCGGAAATTATCCGAATTTATAAATAAGGGCCAAAATATTTAACCAGGTTTTTTCATGAAAATTGCGATAATAGTTAGAACTTATAGTAAAAGAGGTGGTATTTCCGGCTATGCAGCTGAGCTGGCAGAGAGTTTTGCCAAGGGTAATGACTATGTTGGACTCAGGACTGAAAAAAGGGTGTCATTCCCGTCCGCCGCGCCTGCCCGCCAGTGGTGGGGCGGAGGAATCTATTTTTCTTGAAATGTTTTGTGGAAAAAGACATGGAACTAGAAAATACAAATTGTTGCCTGTGTAACAATTCTACAGCGAAACTGTTTTTGACTTTGCCTGATCACCTGTTCGGTGTTCCGGGTATTTATAATCTTGTTAAATGCACTAACTGTGAGCATATATATCTAAACCCTCGTCCGACCAAAAAAACCGTAACTTTGTTGTATGAAAAGTATTATTCAACTAAAGAACCGGAAACCGGTATTGCTTCTAAAATGAGGGGAAACTTTTTATTGCGCAGTATTTATCATAAATTAACCGGCGAATTTCTTGCGGAAATAATAGCAAAGGCTTCGGGAAAAGTTCTTGATATCGGTTGCGGCCAAGGTATTTTGCTGGAAGATTTAAAGGCTAAAGGTTGTGAAGTATATGGTGTTGAAATAAATTCCGGCCAGGCGGAAATAGCCAACAAAAAAAAGCTTAATGTTGTTTGTGGAGATATTTATCAAGCTCATTATCCTGATGAGTTTTTTGATTGCATTGTTATGAACCACACAATTGAGCATATGCCGAACCCTGAAAGTATCCTAAATGATGTCAGAAGGATTCTAAAACCCGTCGGCAAGGTATTTATTAATTGCCCAAATGTTAACAGTTATTCTGCTCGGATATTTAAACAATACTGGGCGGGCTGGCACATACCTTTCCATTTCAATTATTTCTCCATAGATTCCATTAAACAACTGGCAAATATCTGTAAGTTTGATATAATTTCAATAAGGACAGCTACACCGGGGTATCGTTTTCTTACTTCGCTGGATGCATATAAGAAAAATGATAAAGCAAAACTAGCGCGGTTATTAAGCAAAGCGCTTATGTTAAATAAAAGAATCCCGCGCCTGATTTTGTCTATAATTCTCCGTATTCCGGATACTCTGCTTCCGGGCAAAGGCGAATGTATATATTTAGAAATGAAAAAAGCTTAATAAATATTGTAAAACATAACAAATGGAAACAAAATGATTGGAATTTTCATAGTAGTTTTAACTATTACGGCTTGCTATTCACTAGGCTTTTTTTTAAATTCAATTATTCTAAGCAAAATAAATGTATATTCAAGGTTTGAAAAAACCATTTTTAATATTGTTATTGGTATTGGAATATTGGCATTTATAGTATTTTTTCTTGGCATTTCAGGCCTTATTTATGCGAGCATTTTTTGGGTTATATTGGCAGCCTTGAATATTCTTGCGGCATATTTGTTTTTTAGCAATGCCCGCAGTCAAAAGTTTGAAATGCCAATATTTTCCGTACTAGAAAAGGTCGTTATAATTTTAATAGTTTTGTCCGGCATTTCTCATATTGTTTTATCTTTCAGGCCGGTAACTAATCTGGATGCTTTAAGCCATCTGGTTCTTTTGCCAAAAAGCTACATTTTTAAGCACGCCATTTACAACCTTACAAGAGAAGTTCCTTTTTCCACCTATCCGCAGCTTTTGGGAATGCTCGATACATTTGTTATGGCCTTGGCAGATGAAATCGCAGTAAATCACTTACATCTATTAATTGGTTTCTTAACTTGCGGCCTAATTTATTTAGTTGGTAAGAAAACAGTTAATAGAACCGCAGGCCTTCTTTCCGTTTTGACAATTATAACATCAAGTGTATTTTTTGATATGGCTTCTATTGCTAAAATAGATATTGGCATAGCATTCTATACCGCGGCAATTCTTTATGCTCTCGTAAAATGGGAGTATGAAAAAAATAGCATTTGGTTTTATGTTTCCATAGCTTTTTGCGCTTTGTCTTTCGGGGTAAAGTATAACGGGGCTTTCCTTTTGATTTTGCCCGCGGTATTTTATGTTTCTCAAATTTGGAAGGAAGGTAAAATAAGCGCAGAACTGATACGGCTTATACCATTATCTGCAGCGGTATATTTATTGCTATTATCACCTTGGCTAATTATGAATTATGCTTTTACAGGCAATCCTTTATCTCCTTTTCTTGCGAAAATATTAGGAGACAGAAGCCAATTGCCGGAAATGAGCGGTTCAATCAGTTCATATTTTGAAAAAGCGAGTTCAGGGTATTTTACTTATCCAAAAGATGTGCTTCTTGGGATGCCTATACTCTTCTTTGCTTTCTTTATTAAATTGATAAAAAATAAAGCAGCAGTTCTAGCATTAATTTCCGGAGCGCTTTATTTTCTGATTGGGGACTTTTTCCTTTTACATGCGGACAGGGTCTTCTTTCCGGCTTTTATATTGTTTTTTTTCGTTATTGGAAATGTTATTCATTCCGCGAAAATAGGCGGTAATAAAATAATCAGGTATTTTATCCTTACTGTTTATTTTGCAATGATTGTCTATAGTCTTTATGCGATAATAAATGAAATATTACGAAAAGAAAATTTTCCTTATTTCAGCGGAAAGGAAAGCAAAACCGAGTTCCTAAAAAGGGATGTAACTTCTTATCCAATAACAATTCCTGCAAACAAGCTTATTCCTAGAGGTGAATATTTGTGGTCCTTGGCCGAATCCCGCGGGTATTATTTTGATCAGAAATTTATTCAGGGGTTTAGCTATATAACTACTGATATAACAAGAGGAAATTCACCGGAAAGTATAATTGAAGGCATGGAAAAATATAACATTAAGTATGTTCTTTTTTCTAGAGAACCATATTTCCTTGAACGACAGCATAGGATATTTAACGAAGGCACATTTTTGGCGGAAAACTTTGACTTGGTAGCAAATGAAGGTTATTGCAGTATTTATAAATTAAAACATGAATAATTTAGATAATAAAATTAGCGTTATTGTACCTTGCTATAACTCTGAAAAGACAATTCACCAGTGCCTGGAATCTTTCCTGGCTCAGGACATTAAGCTTAAAGAGATAATAGTTGTTGATGATTGTTCTAAGGACGATACTCTTAAAGTTGTTGAAAAGATTAAAGAAGAATCCAATATCCCGATCGTAATTGTCAAAAATTCAAAAAACCTTGGAGAGGGTGGTGCGAGAAATGCAGGTGCTTGGGCTGCGGCCGGAGAATACATTATTCAAACCGATTCGGATGCAAAATACAGCAGAAATTATTGCAGGAAAATTATTGAAGCTATTATGAAGCATCCTAAAACAATTAGTTTTGGCGGGCTGCGCATTTGTTGGACGATGAAAGATAATATATGGAAAGGATTCTGGGATACCTATTTTATTGCCCGATGGAAATTATTAAAAGAAAACAAGGTGCCAAGATTAGGCGGTTGGGCGTTTAGAAGAGAGGATTTTATTAAATTCGGCGGATATAGAGAAATAAGACAGGGGGAAGATGTAGACCTTGTCAATAGGATGAAAGCAGAGGGCTATAGTAACCTTTGGGTTCCGAATGTTAATCTAGAGCATGTTGAATCGCAAACATTCAAAAATGTGTTTAAAAGGTTCAGCAGATCAAAAGAAAGGATACTATTACTCCAACAAAACGGCCAGCTGCTTAAAACATTTATTGTTTCTTTCATTTATATGGCATTATCATTCAGCGGCATTCTCATTCTAACTGCTCCAGCTATGATATTTCTTATTCCGGAAGGCAGAATATCTATTGGATATTTGATAAGAAAAAGAAATTTCGTATCACTCCTTCTTTTTCCTTGGCTATATTTCTACTTCAAGTTTTCATCGGCTTATGGGATTTTTATCGGAACAATACAATGCTTTCCAAAAATTGTTAAACAGTATATCCGCACAAAACAAAGCACAATATACTTTGGATTAAATGAAAACTATTATAAAAAAATTGCCAAAAAACAATCGGAGAATAATTACATTCCTGTTCTTATTAGTATGGACGATTTTTGCCCCCTGCTTGGCGGAGATGAAAAAGAGTGGGAAAAGCTGTCAGATGGTTCGTGGGCCAATAAAAACCTTATTAAATTGCTGGAAAAAGATGTGAAAGTTACTTTATTTACTGTCCCTTCAATGTTTAATAAAGGCAAAAACTGGTCTATAACAGATTTTCCTGATTGGATTAAGCTAATAAAAAGTTACGGTGATAAAATTGAAATTGCTTGCCATGGGTATGATCATTATAATCCCAAATCCAAAACTCAAATGAAAGAGTTTGATAATACTGACTATGAATTAACAAGAGAGAAAATGTCAAAGGCGCTAGCGATATTTAAGCAAGCTGGATTTGAGGTTAAAGGAATCCGCCCTCCCGGCTGGGGCCTTGGTAAAAATAATTGCCTTATTGAAGTTTCAAAAGAACTTGGTTTGCATTACGGCTCTTTTGCTTCTCTTAATGACGGATTAAACAGGTATATTAAACGAGTAAGTAACATATATGCCATGGAGTTCAACGGTATTCTTAACATTCCTCAAAACATTGGTGTAAATGATAAAAACATTGAAAATACAATCAAAACAATCGTTGATGCAGGTGGTAATATCAGTATCAAAATGCACTATGGCGATTATGCAGCTAATCCTAATTTCAGAATGAGTGACAATTTTGACAAATTGGCAATAGTTAATTTATTTGAGATATTGAAGAAAATACAGCATTATGTGTTTAGCAAAAGTTATGAAATAAGATTTACCAGTTACGTGAAATAACAGTTACGGGGTCAGGTCTTGCAATGCGACAATCCTTTAAGTATAATTGAGCTATGGTACGGCCATTAAGATTAACATACGAAGGAGCAGTTTATCATATTACATCCAGAGGCAATGCCCGGATGAAGATATTTCATTGTGATACCGACCGGCAAGAATTCTTAAGGGTACTTGGATCCGTGATAGAAAGATATAAATGGGTGTGCCATGGGTATTGTTTGATGAGTAATCATTATCATCTTATAATTGAAACACCATCGGGTAATCTTTCAATAGGCATGAGGCAATTGAACGGAGTATATACGCAGTCTTCCAATAGAAAACACAAGAGTTGCGGACATATATTTCAGGGAAGGTTTAAGGCAATACATGTTGAAAAGGGGAATTATCTGTTGGAACTTTCACGGTATATTGTTCTGAATCCTGTCCGTGCAAAGATGTGTAAAAGCCCAGAACAGTATGAGTGGAGCAGTTATCGTTCTTTTATTGGGATAGAAAAACCGCCCGCGTTTTTGTTTGTAGATTGGGTATTATCCCAGTTTTCAAATAAACGGACTTCAGCGATAAAGGATTACACAGGATTCGTAAAAGAAGGATATAGTGATAAACCTTGGGAAAGGTTGGTTGGGCAGATATATTATGGGAGCAACGGTTTTATTGAAAGAATCAAATCCGGAAATGAAGAACTAAAGGAAGTGCCGAAAGAGCATTTGCAACCGTTGAAGCCGGCACTAAAAAAGCTATTAGTTGAAGAAAACGGTATGGTCAAAGCATATAAAGAATATGGGTATAAATTGAAAGAGATAGCAAAAGAGCTTAATGTTCATTATGCAACAGTGAGTCGTAAACTAAAAAAACAAGAACTGCGAATGTGTGATTGCAAGACCTGACCCCCTATGCTAGAAGCTATTTTTCTTTTAACAAAATAATAATGATTATTAACGAAAATATTATCTGTTTCGGGTTTGCCGAATGGGATAATCCTTATAAGACTAACCAGCATCATTTAATGAGCAGGTTATCGGCTAATAATAGGATTCTTTTTATTGAATCTTTGGGCTTGAGACGGCCGACTTTTCAGAAAAAGGATATTTTTAGAATATTTAAAAGAGTTATTAAATGGCTTAAAGGGATAAGGACATCTAAGCCCAATTTATTTGTGTTCGCGCCACTTGTTTTACCGTTTCATAGATACAGATTTATCAGAAACTTCAATAACTGGTTTTTGGGAAAACAACTGGATATAGTTATTGCAAAATTGAAATTAAATAATCCCATTATTTGGACCTATATCCCAAATGCCGTAGAGTATTTAGCTAGATGGAAAGAAAAACTCTGTATCTATCACTGCGTAGATGATATTTCTGCAAATCCTCTAGTTCCTAAAGAGGCTTTCCATGAATTGGAGGAAATGCTTTTAAAAAAAGTAAATATTGTATTTGCGAGTTCAAAACCGCTTTTTGAACAAAAAATAAAATTTAACAAAAACACTTATTATCTTCCAAATGTGGCAGATTTTGATCATTTTAATAAAGCTGATTCAAAAGATATACCGCTTGCTGAAGAATTAGAAAAAATCCCTTCTCCCAGACTGGGTTTTATGGGAGCGATAAGCGAATATAAACTAGATTTTGAATTATTAGCATTTTTAGCAGAAAAACATCCTGAATGGTCTATCATTTTGATAGGAGATACCGGAGAAGGAGAAAAAAAGGCAGATTTAAGTTCATTAATCAAAAATAAGAATATTTATTTTTTGAGCGGCAAGCAATATAATCAACTTCCGATGTACTTAAAAGGTTTTGATATTTGTCTTCTTCCGAATAAGATAAATCAATATACTAAAAATATGTTTCCGATGAAATTTTTTGAATATTTATCTAGCGGCAAGCCTATTATCTCAACTAACTTGGATTCTCTCAACGAATTTAAGGAATTATTCTATTTATCAGATGGCAAAGAAGAATTTGAAGAAAATGTTTTGAAAGCGCTTAAAGAAAATTCTGAAGAACTTAAGAATAAAAGAATTGAATTGGCGAAACAATATACTTGGGAAAAACGAATAGAACAGATGAGCGAAATAATAGAGGCAGAATTGAAAAAGCAGAACTGAAGAACTGTCCCGTAGGGTCATCCCCGAAGGTCTTAATCGGGGACCCATGTAACTGAGATCAAAAACTGGATTCCCAATAAAGGCATTTGGGAATGACAAACGGTACGCCCTTCAGGGTACGGTACCGGAACGCAGGATAAATCCTGCGGCTACAACCGAACTAAGTCTCATGCGATCTGTCACCCCGAACTTGATTCGGGGTCTCGCAGTGGTTGTAGCTCATTAGGTATCAAAAAAATGGCAGACCCTGAAATAAATTCAGGGTGACAGAATGTAAATTATAAAATAAACAAGGAAGAACAATGGGGCTAAGAGGAAACTTTCTTTTTAAGTCACTTGACCGTTATATAGGTATATCTTTGATCTGGTTTTTGGGATTATTTACCCATAAATCAAAGAAACTACCCGAAAAGATTGATTCAATATTGATTATTAAGCTTTCAGCATTGGGAGACACAATATTATTAATGCCTATACTAAGGGCTTTGCGAGATAAATATCCTAAAGCAAAAATTACTGCAATATGCACAAAAATTAATCTAGATGTTCTGAAAGTTTGCCCGTACATAAATGAGGTTTTAATAATTAATATCAGAAATTTAGTTTTTAACCCTTTTTCTATTATTAAATTATTCAAAAACAAAAAATTTGATTTAGCTTTGGATTTTGACCAGTGGACAAGAATCTCGCCGTTACTTGCATTTTTTAGCGGCGCGTTATATAGAATCGGATTTAAAACAAATAATCAGTATAGACATTATTTATATACTCATTTTGTGGAACATAGCCAAACTAAACATGAATTGGATTGTTTCGCAGATATTTTGAAGGTTCTGGAAATAAAAAACATAAACAAAAATCTTGAATTCTGGGTTGATGACGCTTCTAAACATCATTCTGAAAAACTGTTATTAGAAAACGGACTAAAACAAGGAGATGCTTTTATAGTCTTTCATCCTGAAACTCCTTTGCACGGAGGCCAGCGTCAATGGCCTGCGGAAAAATATGTTGAATTGGGGAAAAAACTGAGTGAACTAAATAAGTTTAAGATTTTAATTGCAGGAACTGAAATTGAAAAAGAGCAGAATTCAAAAATTGTTAATGCTCTTTTGCCAAATGCTTTTCTTATGCATTCGCTTTCATTGGGCGAATACGCAGCAATTCTATCAAAAGCAAAGATGTTTATTTCAGGGAACACCGGTATTATGCATTTAGCTTCTGCTTTAAATATTCCAGTTATAGCCTTGCACGGACCTACTAATCCGAAAAAATGGGGCCCCTTGGGAAATAAAAGCAGGGTAATTAAGTCAAAAGCAGAATGTTCGCCTTGCCTTTATCTTGGTTTTGAATACGGATGCAAGACAAATAAATGCATGCAGGACATATCAGTAGATGAAGTTTTTGAAGAAGCAAAAAAAGTTGCCAATTCTATACCAAATTGATAAAATACTAAACCAAAAATCAATAGAAAAAACAAGACTTTATGAGATATACCCGTTCGCAGCTTATCATTGTCCCTTTTCTTTTAGTGATAGATATTTTATCTGTTATTATTTCAGTTTATTTGGCATATAAACTGAGGTTTTTCTCAGTCATAACAGATTATTTTCCTGTAACTAAAGGATTTCCTGAATGGATAATATACAAAAATACTCTATATCTCTCTATTCCGCTTTTTATTTTTATTTTTTTTCAAAATGATTTTTATCGTTCTTACTTTCCGTCTTTATTAGATGAATTAGTTAGAATAATCAAGGGGGTATCTGTCGGAATATTTTTTCTGGTATTGGCAACATTTTTTTATAGAGAATTTACTTTTTCAAGGATTACTTTTGTATTGTTTTGGTTTTTATTAATTTTGGCAATTTTTATCGTTCGCGAAATATTTAAAGTAGCTGCTGTAGTTTCTCTTCGTTCTTTTTTCGGCAGAGAAAATATTCTTATCGTAGGAAAAAATAATGCAATGATTAAAGCCATTCTTAAACAGCATCCTAACTTCAGGGTATATTATGCGCCTATAGCAGGTGAAAATAATATTTCTAAGATAAAAAATATTATAACAAAAAAAAATATTAGCCAGGTAGTTCTTCTTCACTATAATTGGGCAGAATATACACTAATGTCATTTTATGATTGGTGCGAAAATCTTAAAATTGATCTTAAATTTATTCCTACTATTGTTCAGCTTTGCCGCGGAGAGCTAAAAATTGATTCTTCCTTAGGCCTTCCGATGTTTCATTTAAATGCAATTTCCTTCAGCGGATTTAATTTCTATTTCAAAAGAGTTATGGATATAATTATTTCATCGACAGTAATTATAATTTTAAGCCCGCTATTAATCGCCGTTGCTGCTATTATTAAAATTGATTCTAAGGGCCCGGTACTTTACAAACATAAAAGAATGGGGTATAGAGGCAGAGAGTTTGATTTTTATAAATTCCGGACTATGGTAAGCGATGCTGATAAACTTCTTGAGTCATTCAAAGGAAAGAGCGAGCGGAAAGGGCCGGTTTTTAAAATGTCTAAAGATCCGCGTATAACCAGATTCGGAAAAATCATTAGAAGATACAGTATTGATGAACTTCCTCAACTTTTAAATGTATTAAAGGGTGATATGAGCCTTGTCGGCCCGAGGCCTCAGGTGCTATGGGAAGCGGCGGCATATGATGATTGGGCAAAGAGGCGATTGAGAGTTTTACCGGGTATAACGGGGCTTTGGCAGGTTTCAGGGCGTGCCAGCCTAAGCTATGAGGAAATGATTGAGTTAGATATTTTCTATATTGAGAACTGGTCACCGGGACTTGATTTGAAAATTCTATTTAAAACATTGCCGGCGATTATTGGCCAAAAGGGCGCGTATTAACCACAAGTGATAAAAAGTTATCGAGATATCTACGCAATTGGCGAGCTTTATAAAATATTTAGAGACTCAAAGAAAAAAGTAACTTTTAACATTTAACTTTATAACTTTCTAACGGAGTTAAAAATTGAAGATTTTAGTAACTGGCGGAGCGGGGTTCATCGGATCGCACATTGTTGACGGTTATATTGCAGCAGGATATAAAGTTGCAGTTATAGATAATCTTAGTTCCGGCAAAAAAGAGAACATTAATCCAAAAGCAAAATTTTATAAATTGGATATCAATTCCAAGGAAATTGAGAAAATATTTTTTAAAGAAAAATTTGATTTAGTAAATCATCATGCCGCTCAAATTGATGTAAGAAAATCTGTTCAGGATCCGATGTTTGATGCGGAAGTTAATATAGTCGGCGCTTTAAATATTTTTGAAAGTTCAAGAAAAAGCAAAGTGAAGAAAGTTATATTTGCTTCTTCCGGGGGCACTATCTATGGCGAGTGCGGAAGGAAAACCCCGGACGAAAAAGCTGATGCAAACCCTCTTTCACCCTACGGGATAGCAAAATATTCCATTGAATTTTATTTGAAGTATTTCTTGAAAACTTATGGTTTAAACTATACGATATTAAGATACGGAAATGTTTACGGGCCAAGACAGGATCCTCACGGCGAGGCAGGCGTTGTTGCCATATTTTCGGGAAGAATGTTAAATAATGAAAAAACTGTTATATTTGGAAATGGGAATCAAATGAGGGATTATGTTTATGTGGGCGATGTGGCCAGAGCCAATATTTTTGCCCTAAAAAAAGGAAATAACGAAATAATTAATATCGGAACCGGCAAAGCCAGTTCTGTTAATGAACTTTTCAAAAAAATAGCGTTTATAACGGATTTCAGGAAAAAACCCGTTTATAAACCTGCGCGGGCTGGTGAGTTGTATAAAAGTGTCTTAGACATAAAAAAGGCCAAGAAAATCCTAAAATGGGAACCCAGCGTTTCTTTGAAATCCGGCCTTGAAAAAACTGTAAAATATTTTGAGAATTGGAAATAGCACAGAATGATCTTTTTTGGAGAAAAAAATGAAAGCACTTATCTTAATCGGCGGTTTGGGAACAAGATTGAGGCCTTTAACCCGTACTACCCCTAAACCTCTTCTTCCTATCGCCAACCGGCCTTTTCTGGAATACCAGCTTAACTTGATTAAAAGACACGGGATAAAAGAAGTGATATTTTGTGTTTCTTACCTTTCTCATGTTTTTGAAGACTATTTCGGTTCCGGCAAAAAATGGGGCCTAAAAATAGAATATGTTCATGAAAAAAAACCGCTTGGTACCGGTGGAGCTATTAAGAATGCTCAGGGCCTAATAAATGAGCCCGTTTTAATTTTTAACGGTGATATACTGACTGATATTAATTTAACTGCAATGAAAACTTTTCATAAACAAAATAAATCTCTTGTTACAATAGCCCTTAGCCGTGTTAAGGATCCGACTATTTACGGCTTAGTAGAAACTGATAAAAAAGGCAAGATTGAAAAGTTTGTAGAAAAACCTTCTTGGGATGAAGTTACCGTTAATACTATAAATTCAGGCGTATATTTATTTGAACCGGAAGTTCTGGATTTTATCCCTAAGGGATTAAATTTTTCCGTAGAAAGAGGCTTATTCCCTGACATGCTGACTAAGAAATATCCGCTTTTCGGATATATTTTCAAAGGTTATTGGCTAGATATAGGAAGTGTTGAAAAATATCTTCAGGCTAATTATGATCTGATGCTGCGCAATGTTGATTTTCCGATTAAGGGAAAAATGATCAATGATAATTTATGGGCAGAAAAACATTTGAAGTACGGAAAATACATGGAGCTAAAAGGGCGTTTGGTTTGCGGGAATAATAATAGAATTGGAGAATATACTCAAATTCAAGGAAATGTTTGTTTGGGTAATAATGTTGTCTTGGGAAAAGGAGTATATATTTCGGATTCAATTATTCTTGATGATACTATTGTTAAAGAAGGTGTCCGTATAGAAAAATCAATTATTGGTAAAAATTGTTTAATAGAAGCTAACTCCGTTATAAATGAAGGCTCTGTTTTGGGCGATAAAACTGTTATAACGAAGTATTCAAAATTGTAAACATAAAGGCGTTGAAAGTTAAAAAGTTTAGAAAGTTTAATAAATTATTAAACTTTTAACCTTCTAACATTTTAACCTTATAACGTATTTGGAGTTATTATGAAAGCTTTTGTAATGGCTGCAGGCGCCGGAACAAGGTTAAGGCCTTTAACATATGAGATTCCGAAACCGATGGTTCCGGTAGTAAATAAGCCTGTTTTGGAACACGTATTAGAAAATCTGAAAAAACACGGCATAAATGAAGTAATTTTGAATCTCCATTATTGCCCCGGAACTATAAAGGAACATTTTCAAAACGGTTCTTTGCTTGGAATTAATATCAAATATTCTTTTGAAAAAAAACTTTTGGGCACTGCGGGCGGCGTAAAAAAAATGGAAGATTATTTTGATTCTACTTTTGTGGTCATGTCCGGAGACGGGCTGACAGATATAAATCTTTCTAAAGCTTTAAAATTCCACAGAATGAAAAAAGCGTTAGGTACCATGGTGCTTAAAGCAATTGATTCAAAATTTGAATATGGAGTAACTCTTACTGATAATTCCGGCAAAATAAAGAAGTTTATTGAAAAACCAAAATGGAGCGATGTCTTTGCAAATACCGTGAATACCGGCATCTATATTTTTGAACCTGAAATATTTAGATATATACCTAAAAATAAACTTTATGATTTTGGTTTTCAGGTTTGGCCCGATCTTTTAAAAAAGGGAAAACGTATATTCGGATATGTAACCGAAGATTATTGGACTGATGTGGGAAATATAAAAGAATACCGAAGAGGCGTTCGGGATGCCTTGGAAGGAAAAATAAGGCTTAACATTCCCGGAAAACAGATTAAACCGGGCGTGTGGATTGGTGAAGGGACGAGAATTGAGAAAGGAGCAAAATTATATGCTCCTTGCGTCATAGGGAGTAATTGTTTTATCGGCAAAAACGCGGTGATAGACAGATATACTACAGTCGGGGATTTTTCAAAAATAGATAAAGAAGCAGTAATCAAGAATTCTATTTTATGGGAAAATGTTAAAGTTGCAAAGAATGTTCGTTTAGAAAACTGTGTGATAGGTTATAAAGCAGAAGTTTCTGAAGATATTTCAGTTTTTGAAGGCACAGTACTAAATATTGACTAAAAAAATCAGTAGTAAGCGGTAAGTGATTGGAATTAGGGACACTTCCCATATTTTTTAGTTTTTATGTAACTCATTTAAATATGACGTATGGGACTTTTATTATATTTTAGTAAAAAATATGGGAAGTGTCCCTAATTCCCGATTTTTGAAATTATAATTAAAAAATAGGGAGGTTAAAAAGTGAAAAAATCATTGTTTCAAGGGAAAGACTTTGTTTTCACGTCAGAATCAGTAACAGAAGGGCATCCGGATAAGGTGTGCGATCAAATTTCAGACGGTGTTTTGGATGAAGTATTAAGGCAGGACCCGTTAGGCAGAGTAGCTTGTGAAACATTCATAACTATGGGTTTGGTTATTGTTGGAGGTGAAATTACTACTAAAGCTTTGTTTGATGTGCACAAGCTTACAAGAGACATAGTGAAAGATATCGGATACAATCATCCGAAATATGGCTTTGATCATGAAACTTGCGCAATACTAAATGCAATTCATACTCAATCGCCGGATATTGCTCAGGGGGTTAATACCGGCGGAGCAGGTGATCAAGGTTTAATGATCGGCTATGCCTGCAAAGAAACTCCGGAATTAATGCCTTTGCCGATAATGCTTGCGCATAAACTAACTTTAAGGTTGGCGGAGGTCAGAAAGAAAAACATATTAAAATATCTTGGGCCTGACGGCAAATCTCAGGTTACAGTTGAATATAAGGATTGGAAACCATACAGGGTAGATACGGTTGTCGTATCATCCCAGCATACAGAAGAGATTTTGGACAAGACCGGCCATAAGATAACCGAAAAATCCAGGAAGGAAATTATTGACGCAGTTATCATGCCTGTTGTTGGAAAATGGGTAGATAAGAAAACAAAATATTTCATTAATCCTACAGGGAAATTTGTTATCGGCGGGCCTCAGTGCGATACCGGAATGACAGGCAGAAAAATTATTGTTGATACTTACGGCGGAATGGCAGCACATGGAGGCGGAGCGTTTTCCGGAAAAGATCCCACGAAAGTAGACAGAAGCGCATGCTATATGGCAAGACATATCGCAAAAAATATAGTGGGGGCGGGTTTGGCAGAAAAATGTACGGTACAACTTGCTTACGCTATCGGTGTAGCAGATCCTGTTTCAGTTATGATAGACACTCATCATACAGGAAAAATATCAGGGCAATTGTTGGAGCCTATAATCAGAAAATTATTTCCTTTAACGCCCAGAGGAATGATAGAATATCTCAAACTCAGAAGGCCTATATACAAAGCGACAGCATCTTACGGCCATTTTGGAAGAAACGGCGAAACCTTTACTTGGGAAAAACTAAATAAGGTTAATGATCTGCGTAAAGCAACCGGAATGTAAAAAACTGTAAATAGCGAGTAATAAAATATATACAAATAAGCATTTCTTATCACAATGAAGCAAATCCTTTTAGAAGGGTTCAGCGATCCCCGATGTTTTGGTTCAAAAAGCGGAGCAGAGGGGGAGCGCCGAAGGGAAACTTAGTTTCCCTCGGGGAGCGTTCCGGTCCGCCGCGGCGGAAGCCAGTCGAGCCATACCTATCGAGCCGGAACAATGAAATAGGTCCTGAAAGGACGCGACTATCGGAGGTTCAATG
This sequence comes from Elusimicrobiota bacterium, assembly GCA_026388075.1. NCBI lineage: Bacteria > Pseudomonadati > Elusimicrobiota > Elusimicrobiota bacterium. The sequence goes on along the minus strand of JAPLKN010000062.1, from coordinate 17,535 downwards.
AAATACGATGTAAAAGACATTAAACTGGCAGATCACGGAAAAAAACGAATTGAATGGGCCGAACGGGAAATGCCCGTATTGCGGCAGATCCGCCAAAGGTTTGAAAAAGAAAAACCGTTAAAAGGCGTAACGATGTCATGCTGTCTGCATGTTACTACTGAAACTGCAAACCTTGCGATAGCGATGAAAGCCGGCGGAGCAAATATTAATCTGTGCGCATCTAATCCGCTTTCTACTCAGGATGATACAGCGGCAGCGTTAGTAAAACATTACGGTATATCAACTTATGCTATAAAAGGGGAAGATAACAAGACTTATTATAGACATATCAATGCGGTGCTGGATGCCAAACCAAGTATTACAATGGACGATGGCGCCGACCTGGTTTCAGTGATTCATTCTAAACGGAGAGACCTGCTTAAGAATATTATCGGAGGCACCGAAGAAACAACAACCGGTGTTATTCGTCTAAGGGCAATGGAAAAAGATAAAGTTTTAGCTTATCCTATCGTGGCGGTAAATGATGCGCTGACAAAGCACTTTTTTGATAATAGATACGGTACCGGCCAGTCTACATTGGACGGTATTATCAGAGCAACTAATGTTCTTTTATGCGGAAAGAATTTTGTTGTTCTAGGTTACGGCTGGTGCGGAAGAGGCGTTGCGATGAGAGCCAAAGGAATGGGCTCTAACGTAATCGTTACGGAGGTGGATCCTTTAAAGGCGATAGAAGCAACTATGGACGGATTTCAGGTAATGACCATGGCGAAAGCTTCACCGATAGGGGATATTTTTGTAACATTAACAGGGGACCTCAATGTAATTGATACGCATCATTTCAAACTTATGAAAGACGGAGCAATTGTATGTAATTCCGGGCATTTTAATGATGAAATCAATATCCCGGGTTTAAAGAAGATAAGTAAATCAACGCGCGAAGCAAAACTGTTTGTTGAAGAATTTGTTCTGCGAAACGGGAAAAAAATATATCTATTGGCCGAAGGTAGGTTAATAAATCTTGCCGCGGCGGAAGGGCATCCAGCCAGTGTTATGGACATGTCATTCGCAAATCAGTCATTGTCCGCAGAATACATAGTAAAAAATGCTCACAGACTTCAGAAAAAAGTTTATTCCGTACCTGAAAATATTGACAAAGAAATAGCAAGGATAAAACTTAAAACTATGGGGATAACTATAGACACGCTGACTCCTGAACAGGTAAAATATCTTGCTTCATGGCAGTCAGGAACTTAAAAATATTTCATTTTGCTTAAAGAAAAGCCCAATGTTAATTGGGCTTTTTTATTTTTAGAAACAATTGAAATATTGCTACTCTTTTGATAAACTTAAATTTAACATAAGTAAAGGAATTTTTATCATATTTTTCCACAAAAAAATTATAAATTAGATTAATTCTAGAAGATGAAAATTCAACCCAGATTTTGCAATAGAAAAATCTGCACGTAGTGCCGCACCATTGAAAAATGCTGAAAATTAAAGCACTTTAAATGAATATCAGCTGGAAACCCTGCAAACATTTAGTTGTGCAAGTTAAAAATGGTGCGGGGTTAACCCAGCTTGTCGATGACGGGCTGTCCCTTCGGGACAAATTTTGCAACCTGTTGCAAAATTTGGGTTCAATAATATGGACAAAAATACATTGCAAATGGTTCAGCAACAGCTTATACCGAGAGGGATATCCGATAAAAGGGTTTTATCTGCAATGGAAAAAGTGCCGCGTCACTTATTTGTTCCTGAAAAACTAAAGGAATTTTCTTATGAAGACGGGCCTCTTCCCATTGGAGAAGGGCAGACAATTTCTCAGCCGTATATGGTTGCATGGATGAGCGAATTGCTTAAGCTAACGGGTAAAGAAAAAGTATTAGAAATAGGTACGGGCTCAGGTTATCAAACAGCTGTCCTGGCTGAACTGGCCGATGAAATTTATACAGTTGAGACAATAGAGGTTTTATCAAGTAATGCTCAGAGGATTTTGAATAAAATGGGCTACAAAAATATATTTTTTAAAACTGGCGACGGAACTCTTGGCTGGGACGAAAAATCCCCGTTTGACAGAATTCTAATTACTGCCGCCGCCGATAAAGTTCCGCCGAAACTTTTTGAACAACTGGCCGAAAAAGGAAAAATGGTTGTTCCTTTGGGGGAACGTTATTTTCAGCTTTGTTCTGTAGTTGAAAAAATTAATGGGAAAATGACAATTCAAAAGCTTGATGGCTGCACTTTTGTTCCTCTTGTGGGAAAGTATGGAATGGGTGAAGACAGTAGGTAGGGGTTAGCATAGCCCTGAGCGTCCCGTGGTGAGCGAAGTCGAACCAAGTCGAAGGGCAGACAGTAGACAGGTAGCTACAAAAACTGAAAGCCCAAGAAAAATAAAATGAATCCAATAACAATATGACTCTCAAAGAATTTGAAAAGATTATCAATTTAGCAGTTTCGAGATTGCCAAAAGAATTTAAAGATATTTTAAAAAAGAATCAAATAAAACTTATTCCGCGCGAAAACCCTCCGGCAACCGTTTTAGAAAGGTATAAAGGAAAAATAGTATTTGGAATATTTATCGGAGTTCCTTACGGAAGATTTTTTAATATGCAGACTGAACCGACAAGAATTGAACTTTATAAAAGCAGTTTTGAGCAGGTATTTAAAAGTCATCAAGAAATGAAAAATCAGATAATTAAAACGGTTATTCATGAAATCGGCCATTATTTCGGTTTTTCTGAAGAAGGAATTCGTAAATTAGGATACTAGGGAGGTCTTATGGTTTATGTATTAACATTAATTTCAATTGCTATTTTGATTTTTATTATTCTCTATAATAGGCTTATAACCCTGAAATACAAAGTGAAAGCGGCATGGAGCGACATAGATGTTCAACTGAAACGGAGGTTTGACCTTTTGCCCATGCTTGCTGATACGGTTAAATCATATAGTACTTATGAAAGAGGATTGTTTGAAAAAATTACTGAAATGAGAAGTAAAATAGAGTCTTCTCAAACAATAAACGAAAAAGCTTCGTTACAAAATGACGTATCAAAAATAGCTAAAACATTGCTTGCCGTAGCTGAGGCGTATCCTGACCTTAAAGCAAACCAAAGCTTTATTGACCTGCAAAAAAACATATCTAATGTGGAAGAACAGATTCAATATGCGCGGCGCTATTATAACGGTACCGTAAGAGATTATAATACATTGATATTGTCTTTTCCTTCTAACATCGTGGCCAATTTATTTAAGTTTAAAGCTGAGGATTTTTTTGAGATAGAGTTTGCAACTCAAAAAATGCCTCCCGAGATAAAACTAGCATGAATAAAAAAATATTGTTAATTCTGGCATTTTTATTGACTGTTTGCGGTAACTGTTTAATGGCGCAAGAGCCGGAAAGAATTCTGAACTGGCATAGCGACATTTCTGTTCAAAAAGACGGTTCAATGCTGGTAAATGAAACCATTAAGGTTTCTTGTGTCGGCAGTCAAATAAAGCACGGGATATATAGAGATTTCCCGACAAAATACAAGGATATATATGGAAACACCTACAAGGTAGATTTTAAATTAATCGGTGTCTATAAAAACGGCATAAGCGAGCCGTACCATTTTGGGAATAAAATCAATGGGATACGTATTTATATCGGCAGAAAAGATGTTTTACTTGTTCCCGGAGAATATACATATGAAATAAAATATTATACAAACCGCCAGCTGGGTTTTTTTAAGGATAAGGATGAACTTTATTGGAACGTAACGGGAAACGGGTGGTTTTTCCCGATAGATGAAGCTTCTGCTACCGTTGTGCTTCCCGAAGGCGCCTCAAAAAGTATTATTGAAATAGATGGTTTTACCGGGCCTCAAGGTTCTCGGAATAAGTATTTTTCAAAAGATATGGATCCGTCCGGGAAAATAAATTTTATTATCACTCGGCCGCTTAAATCTTATGAAGGGTTTACAATCCTATTGTCATGGCAAAAAGGTTTTGTGAAAGAGCCGGCATTGAAAGAAAAAATTATATATGTTTTGCGCGATAATAAAAATCTTTTCTTGGGAATTATCGGTTTTGTCGTTATTTTCTTCTATTATTTCGTTGCCTGGGCTAAGGTAGGTAAAGACCCCGAGAAAGGAATAATAATTCCCATTTATTCTCCGCCTGATAATATTTCACCTCAAGCAATGCGTTTTGTAATGAAAATGGGCTATGATAATAAAGCGTTTGCAGCTATGCTGATAAATTTGGCGGTGAAAGGGATTCTTAGAATTGAAAATGAAAACGGCGCGTATAGCATTATTCGAACGGGTAAAAATGAAGAACTTCTGGATAAAACAGAACAAAATATTTTAGGCTCATTAGTGAGTGGTACCGGAAAGATAGATCTTAAGAATACTAATCACGAAATAATTCGTAATTCGATAGAAATATTAAAAAAATCATTACAAACAAATTATGAAAAACACCATTTTGTTACTAATGTAAATTTTTTTATACCCGGAGCAATATTTTCGGCTGTATTTATTGCAGCAAGCGTGTTTACAGGCGATGCAGACAGGTCATCGTTAGCAATATTTATGTCAATCTGGCTTACAATATGGACATTCGGTGTTGCGGCTTTATTAACGCAAGTGGTAAGCCTATGGAAGGGTGTTTTGTATGGAACAGGAATAGGCAGGCTATATTCCAGCGGAGCCGCTATTTTTCTGACACTTTTTAGCATTCCTTTTATAGCCGGAGAAGTTTTTGGCACATTTGCATTTATTAATGCCACCTCCGCTCCGATATTTTTAATTTTGATTCTTATGGTTTCACTTAATATCATTTTCTATTATCTTTTGAAAGCTCCAACGGTTTTGGGGCGGAAATTGATGGATAAGATTGAAGGATTTAAAATGTATCTTTCCGTTGCAGAAAAGGACAGGCTGAATTTTATTATTCAGCCTGAAAAAAAACCTGAAATATTTGAAAAATATCTTCCGTATGCGTTAGCTTTAGGAGTGGAACAAAAGTGGGCCGAATATTTTGCTGATGTGTTTTCTACGGCTACGGTCGGCGGAAACCAATATTCGCCCGCTTGGTATTCCGGAACTGCCTGGGCTGCATCCGGCTTGCCAATTTTTGCTTCTTCCTTTGCAAGTTCTTTTACAAGCGCAATATCATCATCTTCTACGGCTCCGGGATCTTCAAGCGGAGGCGGCGGTGGCGGAGGGTCCGGTGGGGGCGGCGGCGGCGGTGGAGGAGGTTGGTAGAAATGGGTTCGCTATTTCAGTCATTTACAAGAATTGCTGTAAGTGTTTTTATTGCCTATTGTGCTTTTATGGCATTATTATATTTCAGTCAGGAAAAATTCATTTTTTTCCCTCAGTCAACACCTATTAGTACTTTAAAGGAAATAAAAACAAAATATAAAAATGCTGAAGAAGTCAGTATTAAAACTTCTGACAATGTGATAATTAGAGGGTGGCTTGTAAAAAATACAATTAATAAGAAAACACCGCTTATAATATATTTCGGAGGAAATGCGGACGTTCTTTCAGACGTAATAAAACAGTCAAAATATTTTAAAGAATGGTCGCTAGGTTTGATAAACTATAGGGGTTATGAATTGAGTGAAGGAAAACCCGGCGAAAAGGAATTTTATAACGATGCTTTAGCTATATACGATTATTTTTCCCAAAGAAATGATATTGATAATAAAAACATCGTTATTTTTGGAAGAAGCATAGGCACAGGGGTTGCCGTTTATTTGGCAAAAAACAGGTCAGCAAAAGGGATAATTCTTGTTTCACCCTACGATAGTTTGATAAGTATTGCAAAAAAAGATTTCCCTTACGCTCCGATTGGTTTGCTTTTGAGGCATAAATTTGACTCAATTTCATTTTCATCATCCATTACCGCACCTCTACTTGTTTTAATTGCTGATCAGGATACTACCGTTGAGCCGGAATTTTCCGAAAACCTTGTTAAAAAATGGGGCGGGCCTTATAAAATTGTGTCAATCAAAGGAGCAGATCATAACAGTATGAGCTATAGCCCTTTGTATTGGGAAAGCATAAATGAATTTTTAGATGCGTTTAAATTAAAAGAAAAGAAGAAATAAGATAGGATTCTTTAAATATATTAAAATTAATTTTAAAAAAGGGATAATGCCTACTTTTCATTTCGGTTTATTTAATTAGGCGGTGTCCCTGTTTTCTTAAAAAAATGAAACAAAGACATATATTCTACGATGACTCTCAAAAAAGATGGCCATTTATCAAAAGAATTGCATTGATACTAGGTGTGATTTTTGGTCTAATAGGTTCAATTTTTTTGGTAAGTCTGATATTTATTCCTTCAAAAGGTCCGGCTCTTAATATTTCTGCTCCAGTGCATCGAACTCTTCGTTCAATTATTCCTAAAATTCCTGTTAGAAAAAAGCAGATGCAGAAATATATTTTGAACAGGATTCGGCGGGAAGTAAATTCTTTACTGATTGAAGATAAACAAAAAAATATTAAGTCAAAAAATATTAAAAGCAAAGGTGAAAAAGTTGTTGCAGCATTCTACACAGTATGGCAGGAGCCAGGTATTCACTCGCTAAAGGCGCACGCAGATAAGCTGACGCAGCTTATTCCGGAGTGGCTGCATCTATCTAAGGACGGTGAAAACCTTGACCTTTATGATTGGAACCCCAAAATACTTTTTCATAACAAGGAAGTTGTTGAAATTGCTCGAAAAAATAATCTAGTAATCATGCCTATGATTAATAATGCTCAAGGCAGTGAATTTGACCTTAAAAGAGTTAAATTCCTTTTAACAAATAAGATAAAACAAAAAAAGTTTGTAAATAATTTAAAAAATTGGCTTTTAGAAAATCATTTTCAGGGAATTAATATCGATTTTGAAAAACTTGACGATGAAACAAATGCTCTTATGCCGGATTTTTTCAGTTGGATGGTATACAGAACTTCTGAAGAAATCTCTTAAAAGAATTCCGAGAGAAAAACTTGTTGTAGGGCTTGGAAACTATGCTTATGACTGGAATGAAAGAAAGAAAAGGGCGGATTCTTTGACTTTTCAGGAAGTTTTAATTACCGCAAAGGATAACCGTCCGGATGAAAAGCCAGCTGAGATAATTGATTTTGATCCCAGCGCGCTTAACCCGACTTTCAGCTATAGGGATGATGGCAATAATATGCATGAAGTTTGGTTTCTTGATGCCGTAACAGCAGCCAATCAGTGGGAAATAGCGCAAAAAGAAAATATTCAAGGTGCTGTACTTTGGGTCCTGGGGTCAGAAGATCCGTCAATATGGAGTTTTTTTGACCATGAACGCATAAGTAAACCGATGGATATGACTCAATTGGACAATATGAGTTATCCTTATGACGTAAGTTTCATAGGAGAGGGTGATATTTTAAGAATTAAATCTATGCCGCAAAAAGGATTGCGCACAATTGATATTGACCAATTGAGCGGCTTGTGCACAGATGAAACCTATGAAGCATTTCCGTCTGCTTTTGTTTTTGAAAGAAACGGCCTTCAGCCCAAAATGGTTGCTCTTACTTTTGACGACGGGCCTTATGAGCCCTACACTTCTGAAATATTGGATAAGCTAAAGCAGTTAGGTATTTATGCCACTTTTTTCTGCATAGGAGAAAATCTTGAACGTCATCCTGATGTTGCTGAGCGCATTTGGGAAGAAGGACATGAAATCGGCAACCATTCATGGACTCACCCGAATATGGGGGAAATTTCAGAAACACGTGCAAGAATGGAACTGAATAGCACTGATAGAATTTTACAAAGCATTCTGGGGAGGTCCACTATTTTATTCAGAGCTCCCTTTAATGCTGATGCAGAGCCAACAAGCGCAGAAGAAGTCTGGCCTATAGTGTTTGCTTCAAAATTCGGTTATATTACTGTTGGGGAATATATTGACCCGCAGGACTGGAATCTTACAGAGATTTTGCCGAATGGCAAAGTAAAACATCGCACTTCAAAAGACATCGCTGATAATGTTATTCAATTAATTCATGAAGGGCACGGTAATGCTGTGCTTTTGCACGACGGAGGCGGAGACCGTTCTCAAACCGTGGCAGCTGTAGAACCTATTGTAAAAACTCTTTCTAAAGAGGGATACAAGTTTGTTAAAGTATCTGAATTGATGAATACGACAAGGGACACGATTATGCCTAGGGTCAACTCTAAGGATAATGTCTTGATAGGAGTTGACAGAATTGTATTTGAAATCACCTATTTATTTGAAGTTCTTTTGCACTTGTTTTTTATTATAGCGATTATTCTAGGAACATTAAAAGTTATTTTTATAATAACTCTGGCACTTTTTTCAAGGAAACGGGAAAAGAAAAATATTTTTAACGATAAATACCATCCCTTTGTTAGCGTAGTTATAGCCTGTTATAACGAAGAAAAAGTTATAGAAAAAACCGTTCATGCAGTTTTGGAAAATAAATACGAGCCCCTTGAAATTGTTCTGATTGATGACGGTTCAAAAGATAATACTTTTAATGTCGCGCAGAGTCTTTTTGGAAATAATCCCAAGATAAGAATAATTAGGCAAGAGAATCTGGGAAAAGCGGCAGCTTTAAATAAGGGAATTGAACAAACTTCGGGAGCAATAATAATTTGTCTTGATGCCGACACCATCTTTGAAAGGGATACTATATCAAAACTGATAAGGCATTTTGCTGATAAAAAAGTCGGGGCAGTTGCAGGAAATGTAAAAGTCGGAAACAGAATAAATATTTTGACTTATTGGCAAGAAATAGAATATATTACCAGCCAAAATATTGACCGCAGGGCGTATTCATATATGAATGCGATAACCGTGGTGCCCGGCGCCGTCGGAGCTTGGCGAAGGGAGGCCGTGCTGGGTGCGGGGGATTTTAGAAGCGATACCTTAGCTGAAGATATGGATCTAACATGGCGGTTGAGGCAAAATGGCTGGAGAATAGAAAATGAAACTCAAGCATTCGGATATACGGAAACGCCCGATACCTTAAAAACACTTTTTAAACAAAGATTCCGCTGGACATTTGGGACATTACAATGTCTGTGGAAACACAGAGATATGCTCGGCCGTTTTGGCGGCTTCGGCTGGGTAATGATGCCGTCTTTATGGCTGTTTCAGATAGTTTTTCAGCTTCTTTCGCCGATTATAGATTTTACTATTTTTTGGACTGTCATAACCTCATTCCATTATTGGCTTTTAAGGGGAGTTCTTCGTTTTGACTGGCAGCCATTCTTTATAGCGCTGGGCAATCTTTCTTATATCGCATTTATGTACGTGTTTTTCTTTTTAATAGAGCTTGCCGGGGCTTTGGTTGCATTTAGTTTAGAAAAGGAAAATAAAAAATTATTATTCTGGCTTTTCTTTCAGCGATTTTTTTATAGACAGATTATGTATGCCGTGGCTATAAAATCTTTTAAAACCGCCCTGCATGGAATACATATCGGCTGGGGAAAACTTGAAAGAAAGGGAACTGCAAAATCTGCATATAATAGATAACTTTTTTTGCAAAATTATTAATAAATCAGTAAAATCTATCGTTATAAAATCTTTTGACGGAGCGAATTTGATATTATGAAATTAATAAATTTGTTAGGTTTAATTAATAGAAACCATTCTAAAGTTAAATCGCAATCCTGGAGTTTTGATTATATAAGTTCTGAAGCGGAAGATGTTTTAAGAAACTTGGGAACCGCTGTTTCCGGGCTGAATGAGGGAGAGGCAGAGGCTAGACTTAAAGAATACGGCCTTAACGAACCAGCGAAGAAAAGAAGAAGAACTATTTTTATCCAATTTTTATTGAAATTCGCCAATCCTCTTGTTGTAGTTTTACTAATAATTGCAGCTTTTTCAATGTATTTTGGCCAGCAAATAAGCGCTCTTCTAGTAAGTTTGATGGCAATTATGAGCGTCCTATTGTCTTTCGTTCAGGAATACCGTGCCGGGAAAGAGGCTGAAAAGCTAAGCGAAATGGTCCGCACTACCTCAACCGTAATAAGGGAAGGTGTTGCAAAAGATATAAAAATAAAATTCCTGGTTCCCGGGGATATTATTGATTTATCTGCCGGAGATATGATACCTGCAGATTTAAGGATTATCTCAGCTAAAGACCTTTTCGTTAACCAGGCATCGCTGACCGGAGAAGCATTTCCTATCGAAAAATTTCCGTTTCCAATAAAAAATGGAAAAAGTTCTGTTGCTGATTTTAACAATATAGCATTCATGGGTTCGGCTGTTGTAAGCGGAACGGCGTTTGGAGTGGTAATCAAAACGGGGATTTCTACCCAGTTTGGCGAGCTTTCTAAAAGGCTTGCAACAATGAGGGTGGAAACAGGATTTGATAAGGGAATCCATACTTTTACTTGGCTGATGATCCGGACGATGATGGTGTTGATAGTCGTGATTTTTGCAATAAATTCTATCCTGAGAAAAAATTATGTTGAAGCCTTCCTTTTTTCCTTAGGAGTAGCCGTCGGCATTACCCCTGAAATGCTGCCGATGATAGTCGCGATGAATCTTTCCAAGGGCGCAATAAACATGTCTAAAAAAAGAGTGATAGTAAAAAGACTTAGCTCAATACAAAACTTTGGAGCGATGGATGTTTTGTGCACTGATAAAACAGGGACTCTTACGATGGATAAAATAGTTCTTGAGAAACATTGCGATGTTGTTAGAAAAGAAAGCGACGAAGTATTGAAATGGGCATATATCAATAGTTTTTATCAAACCGGGCTCAAAAATCTACTTGATAAAGCTATACTTAAACACTCGGAGGTTCTAGTAAAACAGCATAAAAAATTTGATGAAATGCCCTTTGATTTTTCAAGAAAGATAATGTCAGTTGTTATTGAAGATGAAGGAAAACACAAACTGATATCGAAAGGTGCTCCTGAAGAAATTTTTAAAAGGTGCAAGAAATATGAACTTGATAACGAAATATTGGATATTGAAGAGGTCCTTTTAGCAGACCTTAAGGAAGAATACGATACTTTAAGTTCCGATGGTTTTAGAGTTTTGGCTATCGCATATAAGAACATTGAAGAGAAAAAAGAAATATATTCAAAAGAAGATGAAAAGGACCTCGTTTTACTGGGGTATCTCGCTTTTCTTGACCCTCCAAAACCGTCAGCCGAAAAAGCCATTATCGCCATGAAAGCGTTAGGCATTGAACTAAAGGTTCTTACTGGCGATAACGAGCTTGTTACTAAAAAAATTTGCACCGAGGTGGGCCTTGATGTAAAAGATCTTACTACCGGTGATTTGGTAGAAAAACTTTCAGATAAAGAACTTCAAGAAAAAGTTAAAACCACAACAGTTTTTGCACGCCTTTCGCCTCTTCAAAAAGAAAGAGTAATTCATGCTTTGCATCAGAACGGGCATATAGTGGGTTATTTGGGCGACGGAATAAATGATGCTCCGGCTTTAAAGGCTTCAGATGTAGGTATCTCAGTTGACAATGCGGTTGATATTGCAAAAGAATCAGCCGATATAATATTGCTTAAGAAAAGTCTTATGGTGCTTGAGGTTGGCGTTTTAGAAGGAAGAAAAACATTTGGAAACATCATTAAATATATTAAAATGGGTGCAAGTTCAAACTTCGGTAATATGTTTTCTATGACAGGGGGAAGTTTATTTCTTCCATTTATCCCGATGCTGCCAATCCAGATTCTTTTAAATAATTTCTTTTATGATTTATCCCAAACTGCAATTCCGACTGATGAAGTTGATGAAGATTATCTTAAAAGGCCGCGGCCATGGAATGTAAATTATATTAAAAAATTTATGCTGACAATTGGTCCAATAAGCTCCATATTTGATTTTTTAACTTTCGGCGTTATGCTTTTTATTTTTCATTCAAATGCTGAATTGTTCCATACTGGCTGGTTCATTGAATCCCTTTGTTCCCAGACTTTAGCAATTTATATTATCAGAACTGGGAAAATTCCTTTTTTGGAAAGTATGCCAAGTAAACTTCTTATGTTTACTTCTATTTTAATTGTGTTTTTTGGAATTTTGATTCCACTCTCGCCTATTGGTCCACATTTCGGATTTGTGATTCCGCCTCCAACTTATTTTGTGGCATTAATTCTGATTGTTATAAGTTATCTTTTCCTGGTTCAGAAAGTTAAAATGTGGTTTGTTAAAAAAAATGGTTACGAATAGAGTGGCAGTTTGACACTAAAAGACTAAATATATACCATTATTTCATAGGAAAGGTATTGAAGACAAAAGGTTGTTCTTATTAAATAAATGTGGAAGTAAAATGACACAAAAACAGAACATCAGATACTTGCTGATTACGGGACTTTTTTTTATTTCGCTAGGCGGCTGGCTGCTTCATTTAAGAATCCATCCGCCGGCAGAAGCAATTTCATATATTTTACCTTTTGTTTTGGGAATAATAAGTATTGTTATAATACCTTTTATGTTTCTTTTCAGAAATCTTGTTCAATATGCCTATGTTGTTAACGGATTTTTTGTAATCATCGGTATAATTACCATGGCGCATTTTTCCTATGCGAATATGAGGGGCCCGATTTCCTTAGAAGGTTTATTTCTGAATACGACGTTTCCAGATATAGCCATTCTTCTCACAAAGTTTTTCATAGGAAAAGCCCTATTTGATCTAAACCGCATGGCTGCGGTTGATACCCCTCACACTGGAAAATATTTTAGATATCCTAATATGGGATGGTGGGGCGTTCATTTTGTATTAGTTGCGCTAGTATACTCTGCCGGCCATTTATTATGGCGATAATGTCAAAATTAGGTTAAAACTTGATTGGCAGCTATTAATGAAATATCAAATATCAAAATTCAAAATGACAAATAAAAAATCAAAAATAACAGAACAAGGGGCAAGTAGCAAGAATTAGGAAAAAAACCCGTATAAATTCTTAAGCCATGACCCTTGGTACTTGCCCCCCAAAAATGGGCAGTAAAGAATTATAAATTTTGATATGTATTTTTGATATTTGATGTTTAATATTTGAAATTAATATTATATCCGTAAGGAGAAATTATGTTTAGATTTATGTTCCCTAAACCGGGCTGGTGGATAGTTCACATCATAGCGATTGCTTTTGTTTTTTGGCTGGGACATATCATAAAATTCGGATAGCTCTAAAATTATAATTTTATATCAATAATTTATTAAAGGGATTCCTGCCATTGTGAAAATCAAAAATTTATTATTTTCAATTTCTAACCGCTGGAAAACTGAAGGCGGTTATAAAGAATTCATAACTCTTGCTTTCCCGTTGATCTTAAGCACAAGTTCATGGTCAATCCAGCATTTTATAGACAGAATGTTTTTGACATGGTATTCTCCTTCAGCTATTGCTGCGTCTATGCCGTCGGGGATGCTGAATTTTACTCTGATGAGCATTTTTATGGGTACGGCAAGCTATGTCGGAACATTTGTTGCCCAGTATTACGGAGCGAAAAAAAATGAAATAATAGGGCCTGCGGTTTGGCAGGGTATTTATATTTCAGTTTTAGGTTCTTTGATTTTGCTGGTTCTAGCTTTTCAATCCGGGAATATTTTTAATATTATTGGCCACGATCTTCCCGTAAGAAAAAATGAAATAATCTATTTCCAAATTCTTTGTCTGGGAGCTTTTCCGGAGCTTGCTTCCGGCGCAATGTCCGGATTTTTTTCTGGGCTGGGAAAAACATGGACTGTAATGTGGGTAAATATAATAGGAACACTTGTCAATATAATTCTTGATTATTTGATGATATTCGGTTACGGAGGTTTTCCGGAATGGGGAATGAAAGGAGCGGCAATTGCTACGGTTCTTTCAGGTGTTTCCACATTTTTAATGTATTTTGTAATACTTGCAAAAAGTGAAAATAACAAATTATATAACACCTTAAAAGGATGGAAGTTTAATTGGAGATTATTAAAAAGAATCGTATGGTTTGGATTTCCCAGCGGACTGCAGTTTTTTATTGATATAGCCGGTTTTACTTTATTTATTTTAATACTCGGCTCTTTAGGAACTACTGTCCTTGCCGCAACCAATATAGCTTTTAATATCAATACAATAGCCTTTATGCCTATGATTGGCGGAGGAATTGCTATCTCTGTATTAGTCGGCCAATATCTTGGGAAAAACCGTCCGGATATTGCCGAAAAAAGCGTATATTCCGCTTTTCATATAACTTTTGGATATATGGCTTCCATATCATTGCTTTATGTAATTCTTCCCAGCATTTTTATTTTACCTTTCGCCACAAAAAATAATCAGGCAGAATTTGCTGTTATTCAAAATCTGGTGATAATTTTGCTTCGTTTCGTTGCAGCTTATTCGTTGTTTGATACAATGAATATTGTTTTTGAATCTGCTATTAAGGGAGCGGGAGATACGCACTATGTGTTTAAAGTTATAACTTTAGTTTCTTTATTTGTGCTGGTTTTGCCCAGCTATGCTGCGATAAAATTATTTCATGGCGGCATATATATGGGATGGACAATTGTATCGGTCTATATAGCTCTTTTGGGATTCGTATTTTTGTTCCGTTTTTTAAGCGGAAAGTGGAAGTCAATGAGAGTTATTGAATGCCATAAACCCGGAGTCCCAATAAAATTTCCTGAAGTGCCCTCGGTTGAATATTAAATTTTGCGATAAGCAAATATTATGTTGCCAATATAAGAAAATTTTGATATATTTTTAATCTGATAAGCAATAAGCTATAAGGATTAAGCTTAAGAATAAAGATTTTTTGATTTACTTAGTCCTTGAAATGAAATATCTTTAAAAGGAGAGGAAAAATGAAAAAAGTTTTATTTGCTCTTTCAATGATGTTAGTATTTATTAGCTATGCGGTTGCCGCACAGTCCAGAATAGCTGTTATGAAGCTTGAAGACAAGACAGGCCATCATGAATACGGTTATGACATCGGCGAAGGTGTTGCCGATATGATGGTGACAGAATTTACAAATACCAAGAAAGTAAGGGTAGTGGAACGAGCCGAGCTTGAAACCGTTATGAAAGAGCAGAATATCGGGTTAAGCGGCGCAGTTAATGCTCAGACCGCAGCGCAGTTAGGAAAAATACTCGGAGTTCAATATATGGTGATAGGAAGTGTTAATGAATTTGGCACAAAATCCAGTAATCTGGGAGCTTTCGGTGTGGGAGTTAAAAGTCATTCTGCAAATGTTGGGCTTGATATACGCATTATTGATACCACTAATGCAGAAGTTATTGCCGCCGCAACCGGTCAGGGTAAAAAAAGCACGAAGGCGGTAGATATTAGCAATGCCGATATTCTCCCCACAAATGTAAGTATGGGCAGTCCGGAATTTAGCTCGTCTTTAGTCGGAAAAGCTACAAGAGAGGCCGTACAGGATGCGGTTTCAAAAGTGATAGATAAAATCGGCGGAAGCTGGCAAGGAGCGGTTGCAGCCATAGCAGAAGACGGCACGATAACTATAAATGGCGGCGAAAATGTTGGAATTGCAGCCGGCGACATTTTCAAAGTAGTAAGAAAGGGCGAGGAAATAACCGATCCTGAAACCGGAGAATCTCTTGGCAGCGAAGATAAAACAATAGGTGAAATAAAAATTGTAGAAGTTAAACCTAAATATTCCAAAGCAAAAGCAGTTTCCGGAACCGGTATTCAAAAAAGTGACAAAGTAGAAAAGAAATAAAACCTCATTCTAAGAACTAGCTAAAGAAGGGGGTATTATAAATGTTCGGGGTCAGAATTTGCAGCTATTTAACAGGGCTATTAATTAAGCCTTAAATTGCATACTCTGGCCTTTTTTATCCGCCTTCGCACCGTCCGCCAATGGCGGAGGCAGGGAAAACTATCCCGCCTAGCATCTAGGCTGGCAGCGAGGCGAGCCGAAGAAACCACAGACACTATGGTCGTAAGACCATTGAGCTTCATTATGAAAATTCTAAGATTAATAATTTTAAGCATTGCAATATCTACTCCTTCCTGTCAGTTTCAGGCAAAAGAAATGCCGGAAACTTTTGAGTTTAAGAGGAAGGAGATGGTTGAAAATCAAATTGAGTCGCGGGGAGTCAATGATAAACGCGTTCTTGATGCGATGCGAAAAGTTGAGCGTCATAAATTTGTTCCTGAAAATGAAATACCATTTGCTTATGAAGACCATCCTTTGCCGATCGGTGATGGGCAAACTATATCTCAACCCTACATTGTAGCTTTTATGAGCGAACAACTGGGACTTAACGGGAATGAGAGAGTTCTTGAAATAGGCACCGGTTCGGGCTACCAGGCAGCAGTGCTTGCCGAACTTTGCAAAGAAGTGTATACTATTGAAGTGATTCCCAATCTCGGGATGAATGCAGAAATTTTGCCAGTTGCATTTGTTCCGATGGAAAGAAATAAAAAATAATTTTTAAAGTAGGGAAATGAATTAAAACATTTTAAAAGAGCTCACTTTACCATAACGGGTGAGCCGGGAGGTTTTATGGGTATCACCATCAAGAAGTTGTCGGAAGAAGAAGCTAAAGCGCTTGGCATCACTTCTTGGCCTAAATGGGAGCAGGGAGAAAGCAGTTTTGATTGGTACTACGGTGACAATGAAGACTGCTATTTACTTGAAGGGGAAGTAGAGGTTGAAACTTCCGAAGGTGAAAAGGTTAGAATAGGAAAAGGCGATTTTGTCCATTTCCCCTGCGGAATTAAGTGCAAGTGGCACATAACGAAACCTATTAAGCAGTTTTATCATTTCTGTTAGTTCAATTGGGAAAAATCGAATATTAAAGAAAAATATTCTATCGGTATTTGCAGTTAATATTGAAATTGCAGGTATTGCATAAATTATCGCAGGGTTCAGCATGGATTAGGACTCTTGTATATTCAAGAGTATTTTGTATGTCAGATTCTAGATGCTCGCTGATATCGTGAAATTCTTTTATAGTCATTCTTTGAGGTATGGTTAAGTGCAGGTCGATGTGCTTGATATTTCCTGCACGCCGTGTCCTGAGCTCATGATAATCAACAAATATATTTTGATGGTCGGTCATAACTTGTTTGATTGCCTCTATTTCTGTATCTGATAATTTTGCGTCCATAAGGGGTTGAAACGCGCGGATAAGCATTTCGGTTGCCTCATATAAAATAAATAAAGCTATACAAATAGCCAGAATCGGATCCAGAAAATTAAGCTTTGTCAGCCAAATAACAAATAATCCTGCCGCAACTCCAATGGAAGTATACATATCAACTTTTAGATGTAATGCGTCCGCTTCAAGCGCAATAGAATGTTCTTCGCGCGCAACTTTGTAAAGCCTTGTTGAAACAAAGAAATTAACAATAGCCGAAACCAGCATTACGACAAAACCTATTCCAATCGATTCAATTTCTTCATGTTTAATAATCTTTCTAACGGATTCAATAATAATAAGTAGCGAAGCAATAAAAATAAGCAATGCTTCAACAACGCCGGATACATTTTCCGCTTTTTCATGCCCGTAAGGATGTCCTTGGTCCGGCGGTTTGCCGGAAATCGCAACTGATATATATGCAAATATTGCTGC
>JAPLKN010000061.1 GCA_026388075.1 Elusimicrobiota bacterium | reverse complement strand
TGCTGAAATGATTTCACGGAACTACAGATTAAAATTGGGGCATGGAAGATAGAAAAGCAAAGGCGTTCACGAGTAAAAATATGAAAAACAGAATTGAACAAAAAATTGGTTTTATAGTATTATCTATATGCATTTTAATTACGCTGTTCTTTCTAGGAGCTGTAGTATATTTTATTATTGTCCGGGGGATGGGCGTTATTTCCTGGGAGTTTCTTACACAGGAACCGCGTAAAGCGATGACAGCCGGGGGCGTAGCTCCGGCTATAGTGGGAACTTTTTATTTAACCATAGGTGCAATTCTTTTTGCGTTGCCTTTAGGTCTTGCGTGTTCAATATACTTAAACGAATACAGCCCCAAAGGGTCAATTGTAAACATTATCCGCATGAGTATAAATAATCTTGCGGGCGTGCCGTCAGTTGTGTTTGGTCTTTTTGGGCTTGTAGTATTTGTAAAATTTTTCAATTTCGGAGTATCAATACTTTCAGGAAGTTTAACATTGGGGATACTGATTTTGCCTGGAATTATTTCTGCTTCCCAGGAAGCTCTATTAGCTGTGCCCCTATCTTTGAGGGAAGCGTCTTTGGCCCTTGGGGCCACTCACTGGCAGACCATTAAAAGGGTGGTATTGCCCACGGCTTTGCCCGGTATCCTTACGGGAATAATATTAAGTGTCGGCAGGGCGGCCGGTGAAACCGCGCCGATACTTTTTACAGCGGCAACATTTTATAAACATGGTTATCCGGATTCCATATTATCCGAGACTATGGTACTACCTTACCATATCTATGCGTTAATGACTGAAGGTGCCCATCCCGAACAGCAAACCGCTATTGCATACGGATGCTCGCTTATTCTCTTAGTGCTTGTATTATCAGTTTCAGGCCTTGCGATATATCTTAGACAGAAAAACAGGAGCAGCTATGGACATTAAAATCGCGGGGCTTACCCGCCCCAGCACCCCGGAAAACTTTTCTTTGCTTGAACAAAGAAAAGTATTCAAAAGAAATTCACCCCGTGAGCCATTCTTTCGATATTTTTTCGGCGGCTGCGGAACTTGCCCTTCGGCTTCGCCAAGATGGGCTTCGGACAGTCCTCGCCGACCGCTCCCGAAAAAAATCTCACTCATAAACGGCTCAAAGGGGGATAAATGCTAAATGAAAAACAAATGATTGAAACCAGGATAAAAGTAAATAACGTAAACTTCTTTTACGGGCAGAAACAAGCGCTCAAAAATCTTTCATTTAACATTTTTGATAAAAAGGTTACGGCAATCATAGGCCCGTCGGGCTGTGGGAAATCTACCTTTATCCGTTTGCTTAACCGAATGAATGATCTTGTCCCCGGCGCAAGAGCCGCAGGTTCAATCATGCTTGACGGAAAAAATATTCTTGAGCCGACAGTTGATGTAGTGGCATTGAGGCGAAAAGTTGGGATGGTTTTTCAAAAACCTAATCCGTTTCCAAAAAGTATATATCAGAATATTGCATACGGCTTGGAAATCAACGGTAAAAAAAGTAAATCGGCCATCATGGAAAAAGTAGAAGAATCTTTAAAGAAAGCTGCGTTGTGGGATGAAGTAAAAGACCGTCTAAGTGACAGCGCTTTGGGAATTTCCGGAGGGCAGCAGCAGAGATTGTGCATAGCGCGATGTATTGCGATTGATCCTGAGGTTATTCTTTTTGATGAACCATGTGCCAGTTTGGATCCGATTTCTACCAATAAAATTGAAGAACTTTTATTAGATTTGAAAAAATATTATACAATAGTCATTGTTACTCACAATATGCAGCAAGCCGCACGTGTTTCAGATTATACAGCATTTATGTATTTGGGCGAGCTGATAGAATATGATACAACGGAAAAAATATTTACTGTTCCGAAAGAGAAGAAGACGGAAGAGTATTTATCGGGGAGATTTGGATGATAAATACGGTTACCAGTTACCAGATACCGGCGACCGGTAACTACAGATAAAAAGACCAAAGAGAAAACAAAGACTTATTTCCGGTAACTGGTTGCAGGTTGCTGGCGGCGGATATTATGAAGAAAAGAATGCTATTCTTATGCACAAATAACTCAGTTCGGTCGCAGATGGCGGAAGGATTAATGCGGCATTTACGCGGAATTGACTACGATGTATTCAGCGCGGGAACAAACCCGACACAGGTTAATCAGTCTGCGATTGAGGTTATGAAGGAAATCGGGATAGATATATCAGGTCAAAAATCAAAAAGCATTAAGGAATTTATTGATAAGACATTTGATGTTGTTGTTACGCTGTGTGATAGTGCAAAAGAATCGTGCCCGATATTTCCTGGGGCTAAAAAAATTATACATCATTCTTTTCCTGATCCTTCAAAAGAATATGCTGATTTTGATGAACGCCTGGAGCCGTTTCGGGAAACTCGGGATGAAATCGAAAATTGGATAAAAAAGAATTTTTAAGTAAACATTAAAAAGTCCGCCTCGTTCCCGCCTTGACGGGAAACGGGCGAGACCGCGCCCAAAGGGCGGGGAGATAAAAATGATTGAGGAAAAAGTAATTCAACTAAAGAAGCATATTGTGGAATATGCTGGGCTTGTGGAAGGAATGGTACGGAAATCTATGAAAGGGCTTATTGAAAAAAACAAATTACTTCTTTTAGAAGTAATGGATAAAGATGAACCGAAAGCAAACAATTATGAGCTGGAAATGGATGAAATGTGCACAAACATTATAGCCCAGTTCCAACCCAAAGCTAAAAACCTTCGATTAATCCTTATGGCATCAAAAATGTCCACTGATCTTGAAAGAATGGGAGACCATGCCGTCAATATTGTTCAAAGCGCATTATATCTTGTTGATTATCCTAATGTAAAACCATTGGTTGATCTGCCAAAAATGGGAGAAATAACTATTGGAATGTTATCGGACAGTATTAATTCTTTTGTAAATGAGGACGGAAAGCTTGCAAAAGCTGTCTGTGAACGGGATAGTCTTGTTGATGATCTGAAAGGCAGCATTTCGAAAGAACTTACAACTATTATGACGGAGGATTCAAAGACTATTGACCGATCGCTGAACATCCTTCGAATTGTAGGTAATCTAGAAAGGATAGCCGATCTTTCCACCAATATTGGAGAAGATGTGCTTTTTTTGGCTGAAGGAAGAGTTATTAAGCACCACAAAGAAGAAAAATAATCACAATAAAAGGCAGTAAAAATTCCGCTTTATTCCTTTCCGTTTGAAATTAAACCCAAATTTTGCATCAGAATGCAAAATTTGCCCCGAAGGGGCAGCCCTCCCGTGGCGGGCTGTGTTAACCCCGCACCATTTGAGATTACTCAAACAAAACGTTCTCAAGATCTTCATCTAACACTCATTTAAGGTGCTTCATTTTTCATTACTTTTTAATGGTGCGGCACTTTGTGCAGATTTTTCTGTTGAAAAATCTGGGTTAAAAAATCCTATAAAAATCAATAATTTGACAGAAAAACATTTATTTTATACTATAAGCATAGAAAGAATTGTAGTACATCCTTAACAAGGCAGTTAAGCATACTTAGTTTGAAACCTTAATAAATTTAATGGTTCCTCTAAAAGCAGAAGTATTAACGCATTTTTTAGGATTTCCTATCACAAATACCGTTACGTCTACGGTTTTGGCGGATATATTAATTCTATCCATAGCATTTTTACTAAGAAAAAAAATATCTCTCATTCCAGGCAAACTTCAGAATATTATTGAATCCTTTATTGATGTGCTTTATGGTTTCATTGAGGATGTTGCAGGCACCGGCAAAAGAGCGGAAACTATTTTTCCTTGGTTTGTCAGCTTTTTTCTTTTCATTTTTATTTCCAATCTTTTAGGACTTTTGCCCGGGTATCAGACAATAGTTCTTACGCCCGCAACGGGGAACGAGCATATTCCGATTTTCAGGGCTGCAACAAGCGATTTAAATGTTACCCTTGCTCTTGCTTTAATATCAGTTTTTGCTACAAATCTGATGAGCATTCAATTTTTGGGCTTCAAAGGATACTTAATTAAGTTCTTTTCTCTAAATCCCGTTTATCTTTTTGTCGGATTGCTTGAAATAATATCAGAATTGACAAGGATAATATCACTTTCATTCAGGCTTTTCGGAAATATTTTTTCTGGTGAGTTTATGCTTTCCTTGGCACTTTATTCATTTGCATTTCTGGGGCCATTGCCATTTTTATTCTTAGAACTTATTAAAGCAGTGGTCCAGGCATTGATATTTTCAATGCTAACCATGGTTTTCATGAGCATATCTACTATGAAACATGAAGAGCATTAGTGCTGAAAACCTAGATAGATTTTAATTGGTTTAAAATTGTGGGAATGCATAAATGGAAAATCAAATATCAAACATCAAAGATCTCATGCCCTAGACAGATCCGCCTTGGGCGGAAAAATGACAAATTAAAATTCAAAAATAAAATTAAAAGCAGACTTTATAAATTTGATTTAAAACTAAAAGATTTATAAACTGACCAGCAAATAATGGAAAATCAAATATCAAACATCAAAGATCTCATGCTCTAGACAGATCCCTGCCCGCCGGCAGGCGCGGCGCCTTGGGCGGAAAAATGACAAAATGTAATAAAAGTAGCAAGGGGCAAGTAGCAAGTAAAGACTTTCTTTAACCCATGACCCTTGATACTTGACCCTGAAGCCTGGTCCCTTTTATTTTTGATATTTGATGTTTGATTTTAAATTTAATTGAACGGAGGTGAACATCAATGACCACAATAACATTTACTGGCGGTATTATTATTGCTTTAGGAGCGTTTGCTCCTGCTCTAAGCATAGGTCTTATAGGGGCAAAAGCTATGGAATCAATAGGAAGAAATCCTGAGGCAAGCGGGAAAATTATCATCGGGATGCTTCTTGCAATGGCTTTTGCCGAAGCAATAGCGATTTATGCGCTAATTCTTGCTTTTATGAAATAGGGCCTAAAGGCCCTTGATTACACGGATTAAGATACAGATTAAGAAGATTTTGTATCAACTAAATCTGTGTAATCTTCGTCAAAAATCTGTGTAATCAGGTGAAACCAAATGGAATTCTTAAAAGATCTAGGCCTTGATAAATATTTATTAATAGCTCAAATAGTCAATTTTCTAATACTTTTTCTGATTCTTAAAGCTATTTTCTTTAAACCTCTGAAAAAAGTCCTTGAAGAAAGAAAGGAAAGAATTGCCAAAGGATTAGAAGATGCTGATGCTGCAAGAATGCTTCTAGAAAAAACACAGAAAGAAAAAGATGAAATAATTATAGCGGCTCGACAGGAAATACATCTGATGATGGAAAATACAAGAAAAGCCGCGGAAGATATTAAGCGCAAGCTAGTTGAGGATTCAAAACAGGAATCCGAAAAAATTATATCTGAAGCAAAAAAAGAAGCGGAAAATGAAATGAAAAAGATGGAAAAACAAATTAAAATTATGTCTTTGGATATTTCAAAAAAAATACTTTCTACCGTTATTCCCGTTCTTTTTGACGATAAAGAAAAAAATGCTGTATTAAATAAGGCTGTAAAAAAATTGGAAGACAAAAATATTTATGAACAGGGTAAATCTTAAAAAACTTGCCGTGTTGACTGTTTCTGATAAAGAAACGAGTGAAAAGGTAGAGCAATATGTTTTAAAAAAGCTCACTCGCCCTGAACTCCGAACTTACTTATTTTATCTCAGGCAGGAAATAGCAAATAGAAAGGTTTATATAAGAACGGCCAATGCGCCCGATAAAGACATCAAAGAGACTTTAAAAGGCTTATTCGCAGGAAAAGATGTTGATATAAATTTTGAAACGGTAGAATCTTTAGGGGCCGGGCTTCAGATTGAATATAAAGACAGTCTCTTGGAGCTCAGTTTAAGAAAGTTAATAAATAAAAGCTACAACCAGATTAAAGAGAGCCTATGAAAGCAGAAAATTTTCTAAAACAAATTGAAGATAAATTATTCAGTGTTGAATTCGCTCCTGAAATGATGAATCAGGGAGTGGTGGAATACTACGGGGACGGCATAGTAAAAGCCACGGGTTTGTCAAAGGCCGGATTCGGCGAGGAAGTTGAGTTTGAGGATAAAACAAAAGGGGTTATCTTAAATCTGGATGAAGATTTTGCATATATAGTTTTGCTTTCTGAATCCGAGGAAATTAAAACCGGCATGAAAGTATTTTCTACCGGAAAGGTGCTGGGAATAAATGTATCGGATAGCCTTATCGGAAGAATAATTGATCCGCTTCAAAATCCTCTGGACGGAACTGACCTGGTTCTTTCGGATAAAATTTATCCTCTGGAAAAAATTGCGCCTGACGTAGTAATGAGGAGGCCGGTTGATAAACCAATTAAAACAGGTATTAAAGCGATAGATACATTAATACCGATAGGAAGGGGGCAAAGGGAACTTATTATCGGTGACAGAAATACGGGAAAAACTGCTATCGCGATAGATACCCTGCTGAACCAGAAAAAACTTGATCTGGGACTGCGGCGGGTAATATGCATTTACTGCGCTATAGGCCAAAAAAGATCAAAGATAGCAAAAATTATTGCCAAGCTTGAAGAAGAAGGAGCGCTTGAGTATTCAATCGTTATTTCTGCCAGCGCTTCTGACCATGTCGGACTGCAGTATATAGCGCCGTTTACGGCATGCGCGATAGGCGAATATTTTATGGATAAGGGCGAGGATGTCCTGGTTATTTATGACGATCTTACAAAACACGCATGGGCCTACAGACAGCTTTCTCTTCTTTTAAGAAGGCCTGCCGGCCGAGAAGCATATCCCGGAGACATCTTTTATCTCCATTCAAGGCTTTTAGAGCGGGCCGCAAGAATTTCTGATGAGTTCGGCGGCGGATCGCTGACGGCCCTTCCGATTATAGAAACTCAAGCCAACGATGTTTCAGCTTATATACCGACAAATGTTATTTCAATTACAGACGGGCAAATATATTTTGAAGCAGATTTATTTAATTCAGGCCTTAGGCCCGCAATAAATTCCGGACTTTCGGTGTCGCGTGTAGGCGGAGCGGCTCAGTCCAAACCAATGAAACAGCTTGCGGGGCCTTTAAGGCTGGAATTGTCGCAGTTCAGGGAACTGCAGGCATTTGTCCAGTTCGGAAGCGATCTTGATAAAGCGACAATAAAAAGAATTGAGCGGGGAAAAAGAATTGTTGAGACATTGAAACAGCCGCAATATAAACTATATGACGAAGTATCGCAAATTTTAAGTATTTTCGCCGCAACAAACGGGCATTTTGACGATATTCCTTTAAATCAGGTCGGGAGAGCCGAAGAAAAACTTATTGAATATATAAAAGCCCACAAAGAAGATATAGTTGAAAAGCTTAGTATAGGCAACAAGATAGACGAGGCTCTTTCACAAGAAATTAATAAGGTGATCGGTGAATTTAAGTTTTCTTTTAAGATTGAAGAAACAAAAGAATCTTCGGTTTAACTATGCCAGAAAATCCTCAGGTTATAAAAAAAAGAATAAACACCGCAGTAAATATATCCCAGATTGCGAGAGCAATGGAGATGATTTCCGCGTCTAAAATCAGAAAGGCGGAAAAAGCGGTTATAAATAACCGTCCCTATTCTGAAAAAATTACCTATATAGTTTCAAGATTTTTATCAAATAAAGACACGCACGAGCTGCAGCACCCTTTTTTGACAAAAAATCCTTCTACAAAAAAACTGATAATCGCGATTTCTCCGGATAAAGGATTATGCGGCGGGCTTCCGGGAAATCTATTTGGAAAATTAATTGATTACGGGAACAGAAATAATTACTTGATAACAATAGGGAAAAAAGTTGAAACTTTTTCCGCGCGATATGACTTTAATCTTATTGCGTCTTTTCCGATGGGGACTTCTTTTCCTTCATATTCGTTTATTTATCCTATTTTAGAAATCGCAAAAGAATATTATATTGAAAGAAAGGTATCCGAGGTTTTAGTTATTTTCAGCGAATTCAAAAATTTAATGATTCAGCGTCCCATTGTTTATAAGCTTTTGCCCATAGAGCCTCAGAAGGATTTAGTAACGCGAGAGCTTCCCTATATTTTTGAAACAGGGATTCGCAACATGGTTTATGAACTTATGCCGTATTATTTGGAAGTAAAATTCTATAATGCATTTATTCAGGCATTTACCTCGGAGCAGGCCGCGCGTATGACTGCAATGCGCAACGCTAAAGAAAACGCCATAGAAATCACTGAATATTTGACGCTTAATTTTAATAAATTGCGTCAGGAAAAAATTACAAATGAAATACTGGACCAGTCAAATAACCAGTTTGCTTAGAATCAGTGGTAAGGGATAAGGGGTAAGCAACATCTGGTTAGAAGTCATCCCCGTCCGCCGCGGCGGATAATTGGGGATCCAGTATTTTGGAAATAGATTCCCGATAGGGACATTCGGGAATGACCCTATCGGGTCACTTAATTCTTATCACTTAACATTTAATACAAAATCGAGGAATATTTATGAACGGGAACAATAACCTAACAAAAGATCAGGGCGTAGTAATAAGGATTAACGGGCCGGTCTTGGATATCCGTTTTAAAGAAGATGCCCCGATAGTATTTGAAGCTATTGAGATAACACAGCAGGACGGGAAAAAGCTAATTCTTGAAACCGAATTTCAGTTTGAAAATTTTGAAGTGCGGGCGCTTGCCATGGGGCCGACGATCGGCCTTAAAAGGGGAACAATGGCAAAAAGAACTTATAAACCGATCAGCGTCCCGGTAGGGGACGAAACATTGGGAAGAATATTCAACGTTTTAGGAGAAACTATTGACGGGCTTTCTGCTATAGATAAGAAAAAAGCAAAGCTTATGCCTATTCACAGAGAACCGCCGCTTTTAATAGAACAAAAAACAAAATCTGAAATTCTTGAAACAGGGTTGAAAGTAATTGATTTGGTGGCGCCTTTCACTAAGGGCGGAAAAATCGGGATATTCGGCGGCGCAGGAGTGGGCAAAACTGTTATAGTCAAAGAATTAATAAGAAACATTGCTATGGTTCATCACGGCCATTCAGTTTTCGCCGGCGTGGGAGAACGCACCAGGGAGGGGAACGATCTCTGGATAGAGATGAAAGAATCAAATGTTTTAGATAAAACAGTTTTAGTGTTTGGACAGATGAATGAACCTCCGGGCAACAGGCTAAGAGTAGGGCTTACCGCATTAACAATGGCGGAATATTTCAGGGACGAGAAAAAAGAAGATGTTTTGTTATTTATTGACAATATTTTCAGATTCGCGCAGGCAGGCAGTGAAGTGTCAGCTCTTTTGGGGCGCATGCCGTCAGCTATAGGATACCAGCCGAATCTTGCGCAGGATATAGGTGAATTGGAAGAAAGGATAACTTCAACGAATAAAGGATCAATTACTTCAGTTCAGGCGATATATGTTCCTGCTGATGATTATACTGATCCTGCGCCGGTGACAATTTTCGGTCATCTTGATGCAACAATAACTTTGGATCGCGCGATTATGGAACAGGGCCTTTATCCCGCGGTTAATTCTCTTAATTCAACTTCGCGGCTTCTTGACCCTAATTTGGTAGGTTCCGACCATTACAATATTGCAATGGAAGTGAAAAGAATACTACAACGATATAAAGATTTGCAAGATATAATAGCAATTTTGGGTATTGAAGAATTATCAGATGAGGATAAACTTACCGTTGCCCGGGCAAGAAAAATTCAAAGATTTCTTACCCAACCGATGTATGTTGCTGAAGCTTTTACCGGTCTGGAAGGCGCATATGTTTCTATTGAAGAAACTATCAAGGGTTTTAAAGGGCTCATAGAAGGAAAATATGATACACTTCCTGAGCAGGCTTTTTATATGGTCGGAACAATTGAAGAAGCAGTTGCTAAGTCTAAGAGACAGTTATGAGTTCAGAGTTCGTAGTTCAGAGAAAAATGTTGATGTTTATGTCGTTAACTATGAACTAATAACTAATTACTCATTACTAAAATATGAAAATATTTTCGCTTGAAATAATTTCGCCCGAAGGCAGTATTTACAAAGACATAGTGTCCGAAGTGATCCTTCCAACCACTACCGGAGAAATAGCTGTCTTGCCCGGACACGCCCCTCTTTTCACAAAACTTTCTGACGGTGAAATATTAGTAAAAAAAGAAAAACAAAGTATTTCAATTGCAATCTCGGGAGGTTTTCTTGAGATATCCGAAAATAAGGTTAATGTTTTGGCAAATTATGCGGTAAGATCTGAAGAAATTGAAATGCAGAAAATAGCTGAAGCCAAAGCAAAGGCAGAAGAAGCCTTAAAGCAAACCAAAGATAAAGAAGGGCTTATTGCCGCTGAAAAAGATTTAAAAAAATATGCAATGGAATTAAAAATTGCGGAAAGATTAAAAAAACGCAGAAAAAAAAATATATAATTTGAAGCTGTTACCGAACCCCATTTTTGTCATGCCGTCCGCCTCGGGCGGATCGGCATCTCAAGGACTAGATCCCGAACCCCCGCATGGTTTCTTTGAAACCAAGTCAGCGGGGCAAGTAAATTCGGGATGACAACAAGCAAGGGCTAGACCCCGATCCGCCCTGGGCGGACGGGGTGACATTACTTGACTTTAGCAGCAGCCTCATTCAAAATATTGATATACCTTATAATTAATACTCTCCTTTTTAAAATTTCCAAAATTCTTATCTATTTTTCAATTATTTCTTACCTTTTTACACCTCCAAAAAAATCTTGACGAATAAGGATTTCCTGGTTATATAAGTAATAGGGGATAAGGAGATTCTTATGAAGCCGAAGATTATATCAATAATCTTAGTTTTTTTTGTTATTTTAAACATTTTGGGTGGAGGAATATTTATTGAAATATCAAGTATTTCTTCAGAAGCCGGTATTTTTTACAAATTGCCAATTTTCAGCTATGCATCAAAGCTCTGCTCTTTACCTATTGAAATATTGAATTCTTTCATGAAAACGAATAGTTCTTTTAATGAAACCAGCGATACCGGTAAACCAAAAAGCGAAAAAGCAAAAAATAGTTTATTTATTGTTCCAATTTCTGCTAATTATGAGCTGACAAATTTCTTTTCAGGAATTTTAACAGTATTGTTTTTGAATAATTTTTATTCAATTTCAAATGACTTAATTAATACATCAAGCAGGTGTCCGCCCGATTTTATAACCAGATTTCTATGTTTATTTATGCTGTTTTTAATATTGCGTCCCAGGAGCAGTATTCCATATGAAGCAGTAATTTACAGGAAGATTTTTAAGCCCGGTTTATGAATTTCATAAGCCGGGTTTTCTTTTTGAGGTGTAAAATGAACAGCAAAATTCTTAAACATCTCATTAGTTTTAAAAAAACAGTTGCATTGATAACTGCAGCCTTTTTTATCTATTCCTCCGTTATGGTTCAGGGCATTAATGCAATTGTTGATACTGCCAGGGACGAAGAAATAATAAAACAGTTGTTTGGAACTTTTGATATGCCGTTCACCTTAGCCAGAGTAAGCGACTCAAGATATTATGAAGGGAAAGAGCTTGTTATTGCGATTCAGGATCTGCACTGCCATCCGGAAATGCAGATGAAAATAAGCGAAGTTCTTTCGTTATTGGACAAAAAATTTAACCTAAATAGAGTATATGTAGAAGGGGCGATCGGAAAAGTCAGTACGGGAAGATTTTCAGGCATAAAAAACAAAAATTTCAAAGATTTTTTAATAAACGCGCTCTTAAAACAAGGCCTTTTAACGGGATCTGAATATTACAGCGTAATATCAAACAAGAAGGATCTTTTATTCGGCATTGAGAAAGAAAAACCTTATTTTGACAATCTTGTGAGGCTTAAAGATATTGAGGAAAAGAAAAAAAATGCGGTTGCAATAATTCTAAATATGGAACAAACATTACGAAACACTGAATCCGTTTACTACAATTCAAGGCAAAAAAGGTTGGAAAGATTAATTTCTGAAAACAAGTTGGGAATGATAGCCACCGAGAAGTATTATTTACTGCTAAATAAATATGCAAAAAAACTGCGCATAGAATCGGGGAAATATAAAAATCTTAATCAGCTTCTAAAGCTGTCTAAACTTCAAAGGACACTTAGATACAAAAAGATCAGCGAAGATATTAGAGATTATGTAAGTTTTATAAAAAATAAATATTCATATTCAGTCTATCAGGGGATAGTAGAAAAGACCAATAATTTTCAAAATATGGATTTGGCATATTTTATATTGCTGAAAATCGCCTCAATTTATAATCTAAATCTGGAGAAGGATTATCCCGATTTGAAGGAATTCTTTGACTATCTATCTTTCAGCAAAAGTATAAATCCGTTAAACCTTGTTAATGAAGAAAAAGATCTAATAAAAGAAATTAAATCAAATTTGTCTAAAACGCAGTCCGAAAAAGAAATAGTATTTTTGGGCTATTTTTTAGATAAATTCAAAGATTACTTGGAAGCAAAAATATCTGTAGAAGATTACGATTACATAAAGAAGAATTTTGAGGATTTCAAAAATCTCTGGTCTAAATACACTTATGACGGCTCTATGATTCAGCTTTCTGAATATTTGAGCATTACCGAAAAATTTTACCAGGTCAATGTAGATAGAAACGAGTACTTTTTAAATAATTTGCTTGGAATGGAAAGCAAATCACTGCCTCCCAAAGAAAACGTTACAGGTAAAGCCGTAGAGAATGCATTTTCTGATCCAATGACAAAAGATAAAAATATTAGAGTAGTAGTTACCGGAGGATTCCATACTTCAAGCTTAACTGACCTGTTAAAAAGAAAATGCATTTCTTATATCGTTATCACTCCAAACATAAGCACAGACACCAAATATTCTGACCAGCTTTATGAAGCGCTTGCAAAAGAGCAGGGAAGGATTCTTTCCCAAGCAATAGCATTATGGAATCTTTGCCAGCAGTTGGAATCTCAAAATGCCTTGATAAAATCAAATGCTGAAAGAGAAGTTTTGAAGACTGCAGTATCTAAGGCTGAAGAGGAATTAACAAAACTTGTAAACATAAAAAAAAGAATCACTGAAAAAGACGTTTTAGAAGTATTTCAAAAATTTGCCGAAGAATGGAACAGCAATCTTTTAGATACCTTTCCTCAAGTAGAATTTGAGTACAGCAAAGAAAGCAAAACCTTTTCTTTTAAATTCAAAGGATATAAAACCGAAACCTCCAAATTAGTATTTTCTCTAGAAAAAAATAAAATAAAGTTTATGGCGGGAGAAAAGGCGAAAGTTGCTGAAATTAAAGCTGGGGAAAAACCATCAATGGAAAAAAAGTCGCAAATACCGGCTTTTTTGGCAAAAGATATTCCTTCGATTGTTGCTAAGGGTATATTCTCAACTCTTGGTACCGGCCATTTTAATGAAATGGTTAATAGAATTAATTCTCCTGAGGATAAAGAACTTGGAAATAGGTTGATTCGCGAACAAAATGTTGGAGGGCTTATAGAATTTCTTACGGAATATTCTTACATCGCGTATACGCTCCTCTTGGATATGTTTAAGGGGCGAAAATTCGAATATTTAGATATTTCTGACTCAGAATTTGTAGAGCGAATAAAAAAAGGGGCGGCTCAGAAACTTTTAGGAAAAGCTGATCCGTCAAAAATAAAAATTATGACAAGTTATGATGCATCTTTGATACAAGAGAATGCCTGGGCATTTTCGGCAATTGAGCGAAATGCTGATGGAACTTTTACTATCTATATCCATCAGGCATTTTGGGAAACATTAAAGAATAAATCGCCACCGCAAAAGAAAAAAGCGACAGCAAAAATGAGGAAAATGTTCAGGCTCATTGTTGAACACGAAACAAATGAGTACTTAAACTTAAATGAGAATACCGCATCCAAGCAATATAATAAGTTTCTCAAAAAATATAATCTCCCAAGGAATATAAAAACCTACAATACATTTCTTTATTACTCTAATCCTGTCCAGAGGGAATTGCTGGAATATATATCCAGAATTCCTGTGGAAAAAAATTTAAGAAATCGTAATGCAGAAATTCAGTTTGCAAAAAAAAGAAAAAAATATCTAAATGCAAAAAGAGTTTTGGAAGATAAAAATTCATCAAAAAGAGATCTCATAAAAGCTATAAAAGTATTAGGGACATATCCATATTCCGGTTCAGTAAATGCGTTGGCGGAAGCAATGGAAAAATATAAATATAATACCGATATTACATTACAGATAGTTCAAGCAATTAAAAAGGCTAAACAGGAAGGAGTGCTTAGTGAAAAGTTAAGTAATCGCGATCATTTTAGCATAATAGGTGCAATATGGAAGGCCGTTGAAGAATTTAAACCTCCAGAAATGACTAAGGAAGAATTTTTTGGTCGTTTCCGCATTATAATGGATAATCCTTACGATTCTTTAAGGTTAGAATTCCTATATCCTGAAGATGCTCAAAAAGATATAGATCAAATAGCTCGTAGAATTAGAGGGTTATATCTTAGTAAGAATATCCGCATAAATTCTAATGTAGATGTTAACCTAGAAAAAAACGAAATTTCAATTAAATTCATAGTTAATGAGGCAAATCTCACTGATTTCTGGAGAGTAATGGAGGCGACACAGGATTTCAAACTTAAAAATAACCGTTACCGGCCGTATACTGCTGATGAAATAATAGATAAACTTGAAGAACGCGCACAGATTATATTAAGCGGAATTGCCGACAATAACTCACCGGAATATAGGCGAATCATTAATTATGTCTACGGAAATAATACGCCTGAATTTCCAGGCTTGATCAATATCATTAAATATCCGGAAAGAGAAATTGGAGGCAAAAAACTTAAAGATTTAGAAGTAATACCTGTAGAATCATCCAAAGATTTTTTTGTTGGCGAACAAAGGAGCGAAAACCGCTGTTCTTACAAAGATATGCTTGATCTTGCACACTACAATCCATATTTTGCTCACTTTCTTCCTGAAAAGGATATTCAGAGATGGGTTTTTCTCGCCCGAGCTGCAGGAAGCGTATTTACTTCAGCGTACATAAAAGAACTTTTAAGAGGATATCAGGAATACGACTATATGTTGTTTGTATCTAAAGATGTGCTCGGAATAACATTATCTGGTGAAATAAGCCATGTTATAGAACACTACTGTGAGCAAAGCGCAGATGAACATGTGCAAGATTTTAAAGCATTGCAATTGGCTGTTATGGACTATTTCCGGGACGTTTATTATAAAGAGGAAAAAATTAAAATACTTGATTTTGAGGGTTATTTAAGGTTCAGAAAAGCAAAAGTCTGGCGAAATTCTGAAGGGGACCGATTTGAAATAATTCCTGTTTATGACAAAAAAGGTAAAGGCTCACGACTTATAGCAGAGGTTTATAGAGAAAAAAAATATAATAAAGAACCCGCAATTACCGATGTTAAAGTTATTAAATATGATCCAGTAACGAGAGGAGAAAAGAAAGAATCTATAGAAAAGCGAGAAGTTATCAAGATAAAAAGTTTTAGCGATCTGAATGCAAACATATATGCAATAAACGGTATTTATCAACGAATAAAATCTACGCCAATACTTTCAAATCTTAGAAGATCAGATTTAGATGGAAAAAGTATAGTTCCAAGCATATGCCTGGTAGACGAGCTTGCTGACGGTTCGTGGGATTTTATAACAAAATATGCGATTGAAGAAAATACAAGAAAAGATATGAGTGAATTTGATGAAGAAGAATTAAAGGCAGAACTGGGCAATAGGTTTCTAAAAGAAAGAGATCTACATGTAGGTGAGGATGAATTGGTAAGCTTAAGAGAATATCTATGGAAACTGAGAAAGATACCTCCTGAATATATGACTCAACAGCAGCTAGACGACCGGGTATTCGTTGATAATGAGTTGAATAAAATAAGAGAAACCGATTCAAGCATAAATGTTCAAATTTTTATAGGTTCTCCCAGGAACGAATTTACTAAAAGGCTTGATGGATATCCAAAGTTGAAGGTTGAAAATATTATGCGTGATTTTAAAATGACTTATGATGAGGCCGTAAAGTTGATTGAAGCAGTAACCAAGATAGCAGATTTTGTACCTCATGGTTTCAGCATTGATGCAACTAGATTTAAAACTCGGCCGATTATTGGTGAGTCGCCTATAAGATTTGAAAATCGGATAGTTCAATTGGGGGCATATTTAAAATCATTATTGATGTACAAAGGCGTAATTGATTATTACGAAAGTGAGTACAAACGATTGAGTGTTCAGGCACTGAAAAATCTTATTTCGGATAAGATGGCAGACATAGATGCAAAAAAGGAGGCGATTAAGACACTGGCTGAATTCCCTTATCCTGATACGCTTACTTATCTCCTTAATCTACTTGAAAACTATCCTGATCTAAAAAAAGAAATTAAACAAACTTCCCGCACAATATTCAAAATGATAATGAATGACGCTATTGAATTTGATGAAAATGACAAACCAATATTTGAATCAATGAATTATAAAAATCTTATTTCTCATCAAGAAGAACTTGAGCAATGGTCTGATAATGAATTAATTGGAGATATGGCCCAGGATTGTCTTATAGCATTAGGTGATGCCCATGAAAACTTTATTGCAATTGGAGTACCTGTAGAGGTTTACGGAAATATTCCTTATCCTGACATAAACCAGCTGAAGGCCAGAGGTGTATTTATAATTCCGATAGTTGCAAAAGATCCAGTAGAACAATTAAAAGAACTTAAAAAACGGAGCGATGAATTGTCTCTAATAAATTACACGCTGTTTTATAGCAGGAGTAAGTTGGATTTAACAGAGGTAACTAAAGAAACTCGGGAAGCTTTCTTGCGTGAAGCTGAAGACATCGGTGCAGGATTCAACAATCTAAAGCCCCAAGCTCTTGGGGAAATATCGTTAAAAGGAGCTGTGGGGGCTGCGGTTCAGACAGGTGCCGAAGGCAGAATTTCGCCTGCTGCCAAGACGCCTACGGGGCCTACTAAGCGAATAATGACTACCGAATTAACGGTGGATGAGGCAAGAAAAATATTCGCTGATCCTAAAAGAGGGCCGGATGCGCGTAAGATGGCGGTTAAGTATGCTGAGCAGAGAGGTATCACAGAACCAGTTGTCCAAGAACAACTAGGCGACAAAGCTGATGAGTTTTATATTCATATCTATGCGGCGATATATCTTGCTCCTGAATGGGAAGCGAGCGAATTGGCGTTTAATCCCGAACAATTTATTATGAAACACTTTCCAACTTACTCATCGGATAACTTGACTTTAGAGGAATTCAGATCAACATTAAAAACTAATGAAGAAAAATTTAGATTTGATGAAATCAAAAAACAAACTAATTTTATCCGTGATATAGGATTGAGAGCAGCAAATCAGGGGGCAGTAAGCGGTGCGGCGGCGGCATTGACTACTTTAATGGCTCCGGAAGCAATAATACAAGAGACAGAAAAATTAGTTGCTGAAGGAAACAAATTAGTTGCTAAAGCAAACACATTAGTTGCAATAACCACGGTGCTGCATGGTAATAACAATATCACTATCTTAAACCCAATTAATCTGGTAACTATGATAATAAATATTGTTGAAGGTCGGAACGCTTTCGAAGGGCTTGGCGTGCTGGCACAAAATCGGGGACCTGCCGTCCCAGTTCAAGAAAAAAAACCCCAGGCCCTTGGGAAACCTGCTGTTGCTCTTGCCGTTCGCCCGATTGATGAAAAAGCGCTGTCTGACGACGTTGCTAAAGCCCTTGAATACAATGATGCCTGCCGTGAAAACCAAGTTGAATTTCTCAAGGGAAAGGACAGGAAAAAGAATTATGTGTCTGCCATTGAAAATACGATTGAAATGGCAAAGACAGTCATAGAGATGCTTCAGTTGAATCACGAAATAGAGATAGAAAAACTAAAAAGAACCTTTGTCAATAAATCTGATGAGGAAATTGAAAAAGAAGTTGAAAGGAGTCAAGGCATCATTGTGGGCACTGATTCACATCAATTCGATTTGGTGAAAAATTACAACGAATACGTTATGGCAATTAAGGAAAGCATTGTTAGGTTGGAAAATTTAAAGAATACCGATAATGAAGACCAAATGATAGAAAATCTTGCTCAATCTGGAAAAGCAGCAAATCAATCACCTGAAGCATTAGTGTATGCGCCTGATAAATTCGAATTTACCAGTATAGATTCATTTCTTCAAGCTTTACATGGGCTATGGCTTTTAATTCCCCGAACATATGTTGTGCGCCGGGAAGGCGACAAAGCAGTGTTTGTTTTCAACGGTTTAAAACGGTTAGGTAAGCCAGAAGGTTACGGAGTCATAAGCCGTTTCCTGGTTGATTTATTCCCAATACTAACGGATCACGAAATAACAATCAATGTCCCGTTGATAGAACGTGAAATAAGTCCCGGGGAATATGTAATCGGATTTGATATAAATGTTAAGCTGGGCGTTCATTGCTTTAGGGTTAAAGGTGAAATGGATGTCAATATTGATATGAGAGGTGTAAGCGAAGAATTGCTAAATTCAGATAGAATCTATGATGTTGTAAATAATCGGTTGGCAAATCCTTATTATTTTAGTCAAGGAGTGGACGAGAAACTAAACAGCCAAGAACGCCAGAGGATCAATAAAGATATAAAATTCAGTCCTATTGAAATTACCTATTCTGATATACCTTTTGGCCCTGCCAATAAATTTCTGTTAGGGGTTTGCAGACTTCTTGATGGATACGGTTTCGGCTACGATGAAATAGATGTTTCTTCATTTAAAAAAACAATTCCAAAAGATGCTGACTACGATGCCCACAGAACGGGGCCTGCTAGAGGTATCGATGAATTGCTGATGTATTGCAGGGGTTCCTCCGGGTTTGAAACTGATCCTTTTCATGAATTCTCAAAAATGTCTGATGAAGATATTGTTGATAAGATCAACGAGAGATTGTCCGACTATTTATTAATTTATGAGCAAATAAACGAAATCATTAAAGACAAAAAAATTAATCTCCCATCGGATATAAAAGCTTTGCTTAACCAGGCGATTTCCTTCAGAACCCTTGGGGATGACGCATATATACGGCTCAATAAAGCTATGTTTCAGTTACTATTTCCGGAGGCAACAAAAAATAGCCCAATAACGGAGTTGCCGAGAAATGAAGATAACCCTCTTGTCTTCACCTATAGACCTGGACCGAATGAAACTGCTTTAGTAAAAACAAACGACCTTTTGATTGCAAAAAAATTGCTTCATTCATTTTATTGTATAACGGGTTATGGCCGCCCGGGAGGAAGAATAGTCGAGAATACGCTTCCAAAATCCGGACGAGGAGCAGACAATGCTCCCGTACTGGTTAACGAAAACGTCGTGCCTCAACTACAAAGAAAATGGTGCGAATATCTTAACAAAGAGATAACTTTGAATGGAAATCCGGCGGGACTGAGTTTTTATCAGATTGATCGTTATTACCATAGTCTCGACCTGATAGAAGAATTCCCTAAAACTATGAAAGGGGCCATCGACACCATTTATTTACAACTTAAATGGTATCCACAGTTTGAATTGAGTAAAAAATTAGACGTAATTCAAAAGAATATAATTCCTCACATTTTAGAAAGGATAAAAAACCAAATTCCCTATGATGAAAAACTGAGAGATTATTTCTTGCAGAAATCAGAAGATATTTTAATTAAAATATTCGAAAAAATAGGAAATTCTGAACCTCAAGTAGAAATAGAATCTGAAACAATGAAAAGTGTTAATGACCTATTGGCGGGCGTTTCGCCGTTGCTAACCGGCGGAAAAGCTGCTCCTGCCGCCGCTCCAGCTGCACAACCTCTAGCCCTCGGGGAAAATGTCGGAAATATTTTAGTAAGAGATGTAGCCAAGGTTATTCCTTTGACGGCGATAATTGGGGGAATATCCAGTTTTATTTCGGCGTTTGTTCTGGGCGGGGTATCAAGTTTTGCAATGTTTGTTCCAATATTAGTATTTGCCATGTTTGTTCCGGCGATAATAATGACGATTTTGTTGATTATTATCGGTTTGCTTAAAGCTCGTCCCAAGAGTGCAAAGCCAAAGCCCGGAACAAATTTAGAAATATTTGAGAAACATTTTGAGAAAGGTTCCTCCGGAATATCATTTATGCGAGCGGCAGTTAATAAGGTAAAAATCCAAGTAAACCCGACAGTGTTTGATAGGCTTGTTGGACACAGGTTCCTTCAATGGTTGGTTTTGTATCTGTTCGGGATTCTGGGCCACGAACTAATTCATCTATTTTCTAAACGCGTAGGAGAAGCTAAACCCTATTCGGCAGCTCAAATAGCGCCAGCTTTTATAGGAGCTTTATTAGGTCTATTTATAGCTTCTTCATTAGGATTAGGAGTAATTTTTATTGCCATAATTGCCTTTATTGGAAGTTTTTTAACAGTTGCGGCTGTTGGGTTCAGCCTAAAACTTTATTTCATAAGGCCGTGGCAAACTGAATATTATTCTAGTAGTTTTGCTCAGTTTATCAAAGCTCAACTTAAGCAGCCTGTTAGTCTGCCTATTGGTGAAAGCAAACACAGGCCGAGGCAAAATTCAGAGTATACTCCTCGTTCAGTTGGAAACATCGTCAAAGAGTCGGCGGATAAATATAAAACAATGCTTCAAAGATTGCTTAAAAGGGTGCCTACGGTTATCTATGAAAGATTCAATAGCCTAGACACAGAAGGAAATATTGGCTATACCGATAAGGAAAACACAATAAGCCTTTATGCCCCGTTAAGCGATGACCCCGTCGCCTTAAGTAAATACATGATTGAATATATGGTAAAAAAGCATATCCTTAATTTGTCATTCAAGGATAATACTATTTTTATAAAGAATTCATCCGGCTTAATTATCGGAAAAGTAGAAGTATCTAAAAAAAGCAGGAATTCTGTTATTATTAATGCGTGGGCAGACGGATGGGAAAATGATTCATCTCGTCTCATTGATATTTTGCTCAAAGAGTTTTTTGGAGATAAGGAAACTGCTTTTCAGCATAACCTCAAAGAACGCTTGAGATTTATCCGGACACTGAAGTTTAATCAGCAACTAATAACCGAACCGGAAAACTCTCCTTTTGCCGATATGTTTGATGAATCAAAAGAAGTGTTTGATAAACTTTGCAATGCGGCTGGGGTTGACGGGGCCGTTTTATATCTTATGGAAGACGATACTATTAATTGCTTTTGTGTTCCCCACATAAAAACTGTAGTAATATCTACAGGTCTTCTTAGAGAACTAATTAAACGAGGGTTTCATAAAGATGCGTTAAGTTTTGTTATGGCTCACGAAATACGGCACATTGTTCAGTACGAAACAAAAGGAAAAGCTGAAACCGCCGCTCGGGCGTTCGGTAGAGAATGGGATGCCGACCGTTATGCGCTCGAGCTGATGAATAAAGCCGGTTACAATGTTATTGAAGCTACAAAAATATTTGAAATAGCTAAGGAAATAGAAAGTCAACAGGAAATACTGAGTAAAGAATATGCAGACATTTTTAGAACTTTTATTGAACTAAAGGATATCCATCTAAACGATAAGGAAAGAATAAAATATATCAATTCTATTGTAAGCGGAGCATTGTGGCAAAACCTCAGCAGTTTTTCTCCGTATTCAAAAAATGTTCAGGCAGAACTGAATACATGCAGCAAGATAAAATATCTGCTTGAACAATCTCAACGGGTGAACTCATTTAAAGATTTAAACGACATATTGGCCCAAATGCGCGTATATCCGGAATCAGAATACATTAATACTGTTATACTTATTGGCCTTGCTAGACTATTTGGCGATATTTCAGAAAAA
Organism: Elusimicrobiota bacterium; assembly: GCA_026388075.1. NCBI lineage: Bacteria > Pseudomonadati > Elusimicrobiota > Elusimicrobiota bacterium. The sequence continues at coordinate 379 of JAPLKN010000061.1, read as the reverse complement.
CTTAAACAGAACAAAATTTATGAGGAGTTTTTAGAAAAGGCTCCTAAGGCAATTTCACTTTTGATGCTTTTGGGCCATCAAAATATGTTAGGAAAGCTTGGAGACGATGGAGACAGTTTCATCAATGCTGTTAAAATCTCACCTGATTATATAAGCTTTCAATCCGATCTTACTGCCTTCTTAAATAATACAAAAAACAAATACGGTTTATTTACTGAAGAAATGATTCGTTTCACTTTGGCATGGAGAGCAAATCAGGCTCTTCCTATCGGTGCGAAGCCGGGAAAAATAGAAGATTTAGTTGGAGAGCAGGCTCAGGCGTTGGGGGAAGCTATGGCTGACCAAACCCTGGCTTTTCCTCTTTTTGAATTTATTAACG
>JAPLKN010000060.1 GCA_026388075.1 Elusimicrobiota bacterium | reverse complement strand
GATATTGAAGACTTAAGCGATGCCCTTTTCTTACAATAAGAATTTTCCCGGCATATTTAGAGGTATGGGCAAAAATCCTTTCTTCACCCCACGGTTTTTTAATGATTTTTATTTTATTCATTTTTTATTCTAGTATTAACTGTTTGCGCAATATTCATCTTCTTAATTTCTTATTAATGTTCTAAAATTTTAAGAAAAAAACGCTTCGGCATATATTACGGCTGATCACAAATTTTTTAGCCGAAGCTTTTCTAAATAGTACTAACTTTATTCATCTATGTTTTATTCGGAGTCTCATTATAGAAAAATATTGAAAATTTGACAAGCTTTCCAATTTATGGTTAAATTCCAGCATGAAAAATACTTTTGTTCGCCCTAACTGGGACTGCTACTTTACAAAACTCGCGTTCCTTGTTGCTGAAAGGTCAACCTGCCTTAGGCATCATGTCGGGGCTGTAATTGTAAGAGATAAAAGAATTCTGACTACCGGCTATAACGGCGCCGCCCAAGGAGTAAAAGACTGCCTTGAACTTGGATGCTTAAGAAACGAAATGAAAATTCCTTCCGGCGAAAGGCATGAGATTTGCAGAGCTATTCATGCCGAACAAAATGCTATTATACAAGGCGGACTTCACGGTATAAACATAAAAGGGGGTACGATTTACTGCACACACTCGCCCTGCATACTTTGCGCTAAAATGATAGCAAACGCCGGAATAAAAAGGTTTGTAATGGCAAACGAATATGCCGATTCTTCATTTAAGAACCTATTTAACGAAGTCCACATAGAGTTTACAAAAATTGAAAGGCCCACCTTAGAAATTTCCATCCTTGAATGAAGCCTCCACGAGTTTTGCTCGTGGTACCCTAATTTTTTCGGCGAAATCCCTGCCCGCCGGCAGGCGCGGCGCTGAAGTCCTTCGGCTTTACTCAGGACAGTGAGCATGTCGAACTGCCGTGTCAGCAATGCAGCAGCCGGTCCGCCAGTGGCGGAAATAGCTGCGCTAATTGATGACACGTCTGGCGGAGGCGGATAAAATGCACAAAAAAGCTACTATCGGAAGATTATTTATTGGAAGATTTGAATATAAAGATGACCTTCTTGCGTCTTTGAACAAATTCTGCCGGAAAAACAATATTTTTGCAGGTATTTTTTCGCTAATAGGTGCGGTTCAAAATGCTAAACTTGGTTACTATGACCAAAAAAGAAAAAGATATAAAAATTGTGTCTCTTTAAACAAAAAACTTGAGATTGTTTCATGCTCTGGTAATATTTCTCTGAAAGAAAAAAAGCCTTTTGTCCATGCGCATATAGCTCTTGCGGATTTACGAGGAAAAACCTTCGGCGGCCATCTTATGGAAGGAACTAAAGTTTTTGCAGCTGAGTTTTTTATTCAAGAGTTAACAAATATCAAGCTAAAACGTTCAAAAGATTCAATAACCGGCCTGCCTCTTTTTACCCCGTTAGAAACGGCCTAACGACCGCTTATTTTTAAAACTGCGAAAAGCTATATCTATTGTTTTTTGTATCCCTTATTTCTTCTTAACGTTTCTCCGTTTCTAACGGGGTGGACCCCATCTGAAACAGTCTAACAATCGTTGATGTCTGAAATTCAAATATTAAAGTTGAGGCTGTTGCTGAAGTCAAGTAGTGTCACCCCGAACTCGTTTCGGGGTCTAATAAACGATTATAATGCGCAAATAGATGCCGAAACAAGTTCGGCATGACAAAAATGGGGTTCGGCAACAGCCTCATTTTTGATTTTTAATTTCAAAAAAGCAAAAAACTATATTCATCGCATTATAGTATTCCTTATTTCTTCTTAACGTTTCTCCGTTTCTAACGGGGTAAATAAAAAACCAACTGTGGTTAATTCGCCAACAGTTGGTTTTTTATTTAAAATTTAAGAGCTAAAATTATATATGTACCGGAAATTCGTCTTCATCCAGAGCAGCATTTGCAAAAACCCAAATGTTTCCTGAAGAATCTATCGCCCAATAACTGCAATCCAACGTAGCTGTCTTGTCATCGTAGATGGGGTTAGCCAATGCCCGATAAAGTGTTTCATTAAATGCCACATTATATGCCGTCTGGTCTGGAAGAGGAGGAGTAATATTATCAAGGTTAATGGCGCCTACCTTCAAATCCAACTCGCCGGCAGTACCCTGTGCTGGCGTCCAAAAGGTTCTATTTCTTCCTCCAGGAAAATTGTGGTCATCCCAAAGCTGTGAAGTCGGCGCCGTGCCTTTTACATTCCATTGGTCAAGCAAAGAATCCCTGATTTTAAGCAACGAGAAGGCACGCGAACCTTCGGCAGGAGCATTATTGATATAATTTTCATCTTCATCTATTGCTCTCTGAATAGCATTAAGTATGCCTCCTCCATAAGCATAAGTAATTCCATCCTCCAAACCGCCAAGGCCAAGAGAAACAAAATCATCAGTATTTGTCATTTTTAGTGACACCAAGCCATTGCCCGAAATATCCAATGTTCCAAAAACTTTAGTAGCCGCAGGAAACGTTTGTCCTGTATCCTTGTTTCTAAATAATGCCAATATTCCTGTGGGATTCTCCTCACGAATCGCAAAACCCGCCTTTGTCTGGTCACCATTCTTGTAATATGTAGTATCAGAAGCCATATAATCGCCTTCATCCGGATAGGTATAATTTACAGACTTTACCAATCCGCCAGGAATGCAGGTAACTGAAACCGTCTTGTCATAGCTTTGAGAAACTACATTTGTTAAGGTATCGTTATAGAAAAACTCCTGCAATAATCTAACTACTCCGGACTTGTTATTTTTATCCGAAACAGGATCTTCCACTTTAGACTGCCTTGAAAAAACGTCATAATAGGTAATTCTATTGTTGTTCCCGGTTTCATCATAATCCTGCATTTTTACCAGTTTTGGCCCGTCATACGTATATTTTTGCGCTAAAAAATAGTCGGTATCCAAATTCGGACTTGCAACTTCTCTTCTTAGTTTTTTAACAGTTCTTTTCACGTTACCGGCATACGTTTCAATTTGAGTATGAACAGACTTTTCAAGATTTAACGGATCCGTACTTTGATAATTTTGAATATTGTAGGTATTAACTTCGGTAAGGTAAGGTCCGTTGTATGTATATACTACTTTGCCCCCCACAATTGAATCATTTTCTAGAGAGTTTAGTTGATAGGTTAAAACCTGAATTAATTTTCCTGTAGGATCATATTCTTCAACACTTGTTGTAAAAGCATAAGGATCCGTCGTCAATTTCCCAGTCGGAGGGGTAGCGCTAACATCTTCATAAGTAATAACCACGCCAGAAGCATTACTCAAAGAACCTGTGCGTGAAATTTTGTAACTGCCATTGTCAGCATATACAACACTGGCATCGTAACGCAAGCTTACCATACTGCCATCGTAACGCAAGCTGTCAACGATAGAATATGAACTTACAATTTTTCCCGCGACATCAAATCCCTGAAAAGTGTTGCTTACTAAATCGCGAGTTTTTTGTACTACGCCGTTTGCGCTAAAATAAGAAATTGATTGCGGAATGAAGATCGTATTATTAATAATTGCACCGTCTAGCCCCGGATGGCCCGTAACGCTGCCGTTAGCATAAACTCTCGTAATGGAGTTAGTGGCAGGGTTATTTATTGCGTTATAAGTCCCGGTAAAACCAAAATTTGAATAGTCGTAAATAGCCGTTATCTGGCCTTTTACGCCGTTGGGATCGTAATCAGCAATGAGCGATTGACCTAAGATAAGAAATAGCGATAGACAAACTGCAGTTGTTTTAGAAATCAATGATTTTTTCATTTTTTTGTCCTCCTTTTAATAAATGTTTAAAACATTGGATCAGTAATAAATATATATAATTTCAATTGATTCCGCGTTTACATTATACTACATATTTATGTGGAAAATTAGTCAAATTTGTGAAACTATTGTGAATAATAATCAGAATATCATGCACGATTCTTCTTAATAACGCCGGAATCTATCAGCTCTTGTATCTGCCCTCCGGTGGGTTTTTTAAAAAACATATATCTTCCTACTTCATCTCCGCGAACATACGCAATCAATACATTTTTTCCCTCTTCCCATAAACCGACAAGTTTGCCCTTAGAATACAGCCATTCCTTTGTCAGCATATTATCTACTGATGAATAGGTCGGTTTACCGTCTTTATCATACCAGACCGTTTCGTGAAGATAAGTGTCATATGTATAAATCAGTTTTTGCCCGTCATAAAAATACTCTTTAGTTGTATTTCCCTGCTGATCCACTTCTCTCTGAGGTTTTCCGCTTTTATAGAATGTTGTCCTGCCCATATTGTCCAAAGTGCTGTAAAGAACCATCCTGCCGTTTTCATCGGCTCTATAATTGTATTTCAAAAGAAGATTCCCGTACTGGTCTTCAGTCCTATCCATCTGACCGTTAGACGGGAAATAAAAAGTTCTGTTCATGCGGTTATCTGTTTTATAAATCAGCTCGCCGTATTCATTGTAATTGTATCTTGCAACTATTGCTCCTTCGTAATTAAGATCATATGAAGGAAGCCCTTTGCTGTCAAAAACCGTTCTGGTCTGAGTAAGTTCGTCAATAATATTGCTAATAATCTTTCCGAACAAATTGTACTCGTATGTTTTGGTTAGATTTTTACTGCTGTCATATTCTTTTGAAACATTACTTCCGAAGGCAAGTTCCTGGTATCCCAAAAATTCCCCTTTACCGTCCCTGATTTCCCTAATATTTGAATTAGGTTTTACTTTAAGTATTCTTGTGATGTTGCCGTCCTGATCCTGCTCAACTGTTGTTCCCTTTAGCTGAAAAACTCTTGATCCATCCTGATTAATACTTACTATAACTTTTCCGTCAGATGTATAAATTTGTATTACTCCGTATTTATCTCTTGTTACCATCGGGCGATAACGCACAATACTAACCATCTCGTTTGGCTTATAAAAATCTTTTAGGTCTTGTATGGCCCTTCCTTCAGGGCCGAAGGAATACGGGGACTGGTTAAACGTAGAAAGGTCGCCAATTATGTTAGGAGGGTTTATTCCCAATATAAATAAAACACAAAAAACTAATTTAAAAATGTTTGAAATTTTTAAACTGATGGCGCTCATCTTACGCCTCCGAGCCTATATAAGTTAACTCTTCTTACAAAAGCATTATACTGTAATAGTAAAAAAACATATGAAAAAAGATGTGAAAAAAATGTGAACATTTAATTGTATTATCCTAGTGTTTTTTAACTTTTCTCGCCCATAAATGCAGCTTTAGTCAGTAATTACTCTATTTACGTATCTCTATAATATCTTCAATATATAGAGCCGGATAATTCTTAAATGTAGTTTTGGCTATGGTTACGCCCTTTAACTTTACTTTTTTGCCAAGCCCATTTTTTTCTATTCTCATCATATATGGGGTATTGAGAAGTATATATTTAGTCCCAACCTCAGATTGTATAACCATCTGAACAGAACCTAGATCGTCTTTTTCCTTTGTTACTTTGCCTGAAACTATGATTCTAGCACCTGTGGGAGCGGTGTGGGCAACCGGAGGTATTCTATATGCAGTAACCTCCTCCCCTGTTGGTAATTTTACCCTGATTTGCTGCGGCAGGTTTTGGGGCGTTGTTTTCTTAATTCTTTTACTCAATAATGAATACCCGCTTACTACAACAGCCAATGCAATTACTGACAAAGAAATAACAACATACGTTTTTTTCACTTTTTCCTCCTGGCGGCCATTTAAATGTCCGATATATTTTATCGGTAACTTCTGCAAGAAATTATTAAATACTCGTCAATTATTGTTCTCTATAATATTTAAATGCTTACCTTACCAAAGTTATGTCTTCAATTCTGAATGATCTGTATTTTCTGCCAAAAATTACGGCATCTTTTTGCCAGCGGCCCTTAAGATGAACCGTTCTATCGTAATATATGTATCCCAAAGTTCTTACGTAATCCAGATTTGTCAAAACTATTGTTTCTTTACCTTTTTGAATTGCCACCATCATTTTTGAATTAATATCATCGGGATTATTAGGAATAAATACTACCTTCCCCTCAAGAACGTCTAACTCCTTTTTTTGCTTCGGTTCAGTAATGGGAAGTTCAGCTATTTTATATCGCGCGATTACTTTTCCTTCTTTTTTTACTACTTTTTCAATGACTTCTGAATGTTTCTTTTCGGAAAAGGGCTTAACTAAAACTAAAATTACTGCGCACGCTAAAGAAATAATAAATAAAAAGGTTAAACCCTTTCTCATTATAGCCTCCGCCACTTATTGATTAAGATTTTTGTTAAGGAAGGTAATTTCTTTTTCATAAGCTCGCTATTAATAAACGGCTCCGGGACTAAAAATCTATCGAACTACAATCAATTTCCCTGTCTGAGTTTTTTCAGAACTTTTTACTACCCAAAGATAAACTCCGCTTGAGACGTATTGGCCCGAATCATTTTTTCCGTCCCATTTAGTATTAACTGTCACGTCATTGTTACATTCAATTTTTCTTACCAGATTTCCGGAAATAGTATAAATTGATATTTCGCCCGAAGAAGGGACTCCCCTAAAAGTTACCCCTTCCGCAAGAGTACCGGTTTTTGCCTTACCGCTTTCAGGAATCCAAGGAACCGGCGCAACTGATACATCAGCTAAAAGCAGTGAGGTGAAAACCAAAAAAGAAAATACAGAAATAAGATTTACTTTATTAATTTTTGAAAACATTTTTTCCTCCCATTGTCACGCCATAATTGGGCTATTAAGTTTCTTTCTTCGCCACGGCGGAACATTAAGTTTTTAAAACCTTTAATAGTTTATCAATAAACGGACAATTTAATCAATTCTTTCCAAAGCGCGTTTTGATTCCAGTTTATCCGGTTCATATGACAAGGATCTTTTGAACATATCTTTTGCTTTATTCATATCGCTTCTTGCAAAATAAGCCATCCCTTGTTCATAATACTTCTGAGCAAGCTCCTTGCCGATTCGTTCCAAATCGGTTTTAGCCAAAGTATTTTCAGGATTATAATCCAGCGCTTTTCTGTATTCAGAAACAGCTGCTTCCAACCTGTTATTTCTCAAAAGTTCTGTTCCCAGCTTGTAATGCTTGTCCGTTAAAGCTTGATTAACCACAGTAATATAATTTCTTGTGTCTTGAATATAATCAGTAAATTCATAGCTTATCGCAAGCTGTTCGCTCCTTTGAAATTTGCTTAAAGAATCTTCTAAATCTCCCTTTTCATAGGCTTTAAGGGCCTCGTCAAAAATCCTGGCCATTTCACCCTTCATTCCTTCTTGCTCAACGGCAAGTTTTTCAGCTCTTACCTTTGCATCCAGATCAGAAAGATTTTGCTGAGATCTTTTTATCATATCCTGAGCATCTAAACGATTCGGGGAAGCTATTACAACCGCTTCAAAATATTTTATAGCCTCTTCATATTTTCCTGAATGGTAAAGGTCCAATCCCCGAGTATAAAACTCGTTTACTTTGCCTGCCGCAATCCTTGAAAGCTGTTCATCAATTTCTAGAATTCGTTTTTTTGCCTCCTGATTTTCCGGATCAACCTTAAGGACATTGTTAAATTCCTGTTTTGATTTAACTAAATCGCCTTTGCGGTAAAGCTGCGAGGCTTTTTTCCAAGTATTTTCTATCAGACTAAGATTTATTCTAACAACTTCTTCCTGTTTTACATCGGAAACAATTTTTCTAATGTTATCAACCCCTTGTTTTGCAACGCTGTTATACGGATCTGTGTAGATAACACGGTTATAATATTCGCTCGCCTCAATATAGTTTTTCTTGCTCAACACGCTTTCCGCCTTTTTGAGCCATTTATTTATTTGTTTTACTTTTTGTTGATCCTTTGTTTCTAAGGCATTGATAATTTTTTCAAGATATTTATGGGACGGAGCATGATCGGGATAAGCAGAAAGTATATTTTCAAATTCTCTGCGCGCTTCAATATAATCGCCTCTGTCATAATATGCTGCCGCTTCCCTGAAATGTTTATTCAGATAGTAATCAGATGCCTTTTCTTCCGATATAATACTGTCTAATGCCATCCCGACGCTCATCATATTAATATTTCCGAAATTGTCAAAAGGAACAAAAGCGTAATCAAAATTAAAACTTCCGAAGTTAAGCCCAAAACCGAAACGCGCGCCGGTTATCAAGGAATCATTTGTTTTCCTCCAGCCCACGCGAAGATTCATGAAATAAACCGGAGAAATTGCAGCGCCTACGGAAAAGGAATTAGGTTCATCTTTTGGCATAGAAAAATCCAGGGTCAAAGAAATATCATAAAAGTTCTCATTATTGTATCCGACGCCAAAATCAAAAGATGAATGAAGCGAGGCATCTTCTCTTACAAACTTCATTGAGGAACCGAAATTTTTATAGACCATCCCTGCGGTTAAACCGTTGAGTATCGGAATATTATAGATTCCTCCCAAGTCCATCGCAATCGCTTCAGAAGAGTAACCGCTTAAAGCGCTATGAAGAAATTTCACATTTAACCCTACAGCTCCGTAATCTTTTCGCACAGGGACTTCCGAAAATATCGGCAAAGCATAACTTAATACTAAGCCCGTATCCCCGGTAGCGCCTACATCGGTAGGGCTAAAACTATTATCAAGCCCTACAAAATTACCGTAATCTAAAGACAACACTGAGACGCCCAAATTGCCATGTATTGCCGGCAAGGCAAAACTAGCCATGTTATACCTGGCATCAAAAGGCAACGATAACTGGTTGAAAGTAATATATGCCCGGTTGATCCCCACCAGAGCAGCAGGGTTACTGAATGAAGAACTTGGAAGCGAGGATTTTTGTGAAACCGCCCCGTCGCCCATAGCGACGGTTCTGGGATCGGGAATAATTACTACGCTTTCTGCTGAAGCAAAACAAATTCTTGAAATTAAGATAATTGTCAATAAAAACAGCGTCCCTTTTAGCATTTTAGTAATTAAAAGTCCTGTTGGAAATAATTTACCGCATAAAATTGTATTCATGATTTTTCACCTTCCCCCGGAGATTATTAAATCTTCAAAACAAATTAATAAGCTTTTTCGGTTCTATCACCTAATAATTTTTTCAATTTCCTCACAGAAACAGATTCTATGTCTTTAACTTTAGCTGCCGGAATTCTTAGTTTTCCGCCTACTTCTTTTAATGACCGAGAACCATTATCGGTAAATCCAAAACGCAGCTGTATAACCTTTCTTTCTATCGGTGACAAATGTTTCAAAAGTTTCCCTATATCCGTCTTATCGTCTTGTATGTCCAATATTTCCTGTATCTTTTTTTCTTTTTTGTCTTCTACCAAATCTCCAAGCCTTTGAGTTTCATCTTCTTCATCCAATAATTTATCCAAAGATATTACGTTGAACAAATTCATCTTATCGCTTACTATTTCACGGACATCGTTAATATCCATTTTTAATTGTTTCGCAATAATTTCCAGTGTTGGACTTTTGCCTTTCTTGGCTTCTTCGCTAAGGCTTTCAGATATTCTTTTAAATTCCGTCAAAGTACTCTGCGGAAGATCAACGATAGCGAGCTCGCTTGTTATGTATTCCCTTATATTTTTGAGAATCCAAAACCAAGCATAAGTAGAAAATTTTACTTTTCTTGCCGTATCATAACGCTTCATCGCATCTAAAATTCCGCGGTTTCCTTCGGCAATAAGTTCGTCCAAACCGATATTATGAAAGAGCGAGTGAAACTTTTTTGCAATATTTAATACCCAGTCAGAGTATTTCTGAATTATTCTATTTTTTGCCTCTTCATCGCCTTTTCTAAAAGACCTGAAAAGCTGTTTTTCCTCAATTCCGTTATGGTCAACGTTTTTTTGCTTTTTTCCTGCCATAGGCCTTTTTTATTTCCTTCTGAGGAACAAATTTAAATCCTCTGCCGAACATCGTTACAATCCTTTTGGACCATTTTCCCAGCGCCTGCCTTAAGTTTTTTATATGAGTATCAATGGTCCGTGTGGTAACCGCTGTCTGGTATTCAAAAACGCTTTCAAGAATGAAGTCTCTGTCTAAAACCACATTGGGTTTTTTTAAAAACACATATAAAAGGTCAAATTCTTTAGGCCTAAGAGCAATTTCTTTTTTAGCTAAATGAACGGTTCGTGAAATTATATTCAGTTCAAGCCCGTCTACCTTGATTGCCTGCACTTCCTCTTTTCTTTCTACCCTTCTTAACAAAGATTTTACTCTGGCAATTAATTCCTTATTGTTAAAAGGCTTTGTGACATAATCGTCAGCTCCCATTTCTAATCCTATAATCTTATCCGTTTCAGAAGATTCAACGGTAAGCATAATTATGGGGACATTCTTAGTCTGAGGATTAGAGCGTATAAGCCGGCATAGCTCAATTCCTCCTATACGAGGAATTTTTATGTCAAGGATCACTAAATCAGGCTGAGATTTAAGGACTTTCTTGTAACCTTCTTCCGTATCCGCGCTTGATATGACCATATACCCCTCTTCCTTAAAGACATCTTCCAAGAGGCTTCTTATCTGATCATCATCGTCAATAATATGAATTTTTTTACTAATCATTTTTTCCGCCTGTCAACAAAGTATGAGCTTTTTTCCCTTTGCCTTGCGATTTTTCTAATTTCTGACGCTATTTGAATAATTTGCCCGTAATGAACAACTTTTTTTGTATCATTTGGAACTACCGCCATCGTAATTGTTACTAAAGGGAACTTATTTTCTTCCCCTTTCCTGTTTTTTATCAGTATATATCCCTTTTTTCTGTCTTCTTCATCGTAATACATCGCTACACTTTCGTCAAAAAGCTTTATAAGTCTTTCACAAATAATTTCAGGCTTGTCAAACTTCGTTAAAATTACAAAATCATCTCCCGAAACATGGCCTACAAAATCTTCTTTAGAACCCATCTCGCGTACAACTTTCAAAAAAAGGCTAACCGTGCTTTTTATTAATTCATCCCCTCTTTGAAAGCCGTACATATCATTGAAACTTTTAAAATTGTTAAGGTTCGCACTGATAATAGTAAAAGAAAAATCGCTTTTGATCCTTTTTTCTATTTCTTCCTTAACAGCAGTATTTCCTGATAACAATGCCAAAGAACCTGAACTTATAAACTCTTCCGATCTTGAAAATATCGCCTTAATCCTTGTAATCAACACCCCCGGATCAAACGGTTTTACAATATAGTCGTCAATGCCAAGTTCAAGCCCCGTTATTTCATCAAACTCCGTGTCTTTTCCCGTAAGCATGATGACCGGTTTATTGAATAATAATGGGTCTTCTCTCATAGCCCTAACCACATTATATCCGTCTATCCCGGGCATCACGCAGTCAAGGAGCACAAGATCAGGAGAAGCGCCATAAATTTTTTCCAAACCCTCGCTTCCGCTGGACGCTTTAATTACTTCAAAACCTTCAAACGACAAAATCTCGCTTATAGTCTCCTGAAAAGCTTTAGAATCATCTATAACAATTATCTTTTTCCTGCTCATAACTCAAATTCAATGTAAAAGATACCTGAAAGTTTTTTTACTTTAAACCTTTCCTTTCCAATACTGAATTAATTCTGGCTATCAGCTGAGCTGACCTAAACGGCTTCGTTATATAGTCATCAGCGCCAAGCTCAAGCCCCTTAATCTCATCATATTCACCGCTTAAAACCGTGAGCATAATCACTGGCTTGCTGTAAAGAACAGGATCTTTTCTCATTCGCTCTAAAACTTCATAGCCGTCCAAAACAGGCATTGAACAGTCTAAAATGATTAAATCCGGGGACTCATCATAAATTTTTCTTAAACCTTCTTCCCCGTTTACAGCAGTAATTACCTTAAATCCTTCCATAGTAAGGATATCATCCAGCATATCCCTTAAACTCGGTTCGTCATCAATTACTAATATTTTTGCCACTTTACCGCCTATTTTAGTTTACCAATTTCACATTGGCAATATAAATTTAAATGTTGAACCTTTCCCTAAAACACTTTCCACCCATACCTTGCCGTCATGCATTTTAATAATTTCAGCCACAATCGCAAGGCCAAGCCCGGTTCCTTTCGGTTTTTTTGTTTCGCTTTCACTGACCTGATAAAACTTGTCAAAAACACTTCTTAAGTCTTCCTGAGGGATCCCTATTCCGGTATCCTGAACCCACACTTCCAAATATCTACGCAGGCCAGCTCTTAAAGATATTCCCCTGTGCGGCTCTACAACTTTAGCGCTTATAGTAATTACATCATTTTCTGAAGTAAATTTCAGGGCATTTCCCAAAAGATTTGTCATAATCTGTTTTATCTTTTCCTGATCGGCATTAACATTAGGAAGATGCTCGCTGATATCAATTTTTATCTTTTTTTTCTGTTTTTCCGCAAGGGATTCAAAGAGCGATACAATTTCACACGTAATCTGATATATATCAACCGGCACTTTTCTGAGCTCAAAATGCCCGGCTTTTATTTTCGTCAAATCCAAAATATTATTGACAAAACCAGTCAATCTTATCGCGGCATCTTTAATAATCTTAAGGCTTTTTTCTTGCTTTTCTTTTGTTAAATTCTTGTTCAAAGCATCAAGTAAGAAATCACAGTAGCCGCCGATCGCAGCCAAAGGAGACCTGAGCTCGTGAGATACGCTTGAAACAAAACTGTCTTTCATTACATCAAGCTCTTTCAGCTTTTTGGACATCTTATTAAATGAATGCCCCAAACTTCCAAGCTCGTCCCTGCGGTCAATCTCTACCCTTGCATTTAAATCCCCGTTACCTATGCTTTCTGCGGCTACAGCTAAAGCAAGAATAGGTTTATTCAGATAGAAAGCCAGGATATTTGCAATAATTATCCCGGCAGCAAAGGCAATTGCCGCCGCTTCAAATATTTTTTTAGTTAAAAGAACAAGCATTTCCTTAATCTGTCTTTCATGATAGCTTTGAGAAAAGCCAACTCTAATGGTCCCTCTGTATTCTTCCCGTATAAAAAAAGGGACTGAATATTCTCTGATCTGCTCTTTTTTATTCGGTGAAAAAAAATCTTCTATTGTTTCGCCTGAAACGCTTGAAATCCTGTATTTTAAGCTTTCTTCATGATCCCGAGATTTAAAAAGAACCGTCCCGAATGGCGAAACATATCCCGCATAAACAATTTTCGGGCTGTGAACTTTTATGACAGAGCTTATCACATTGAAAATTTGTATCTCGTCCCTGACAACTAAAGACTCGTTGCAGGTATACACCAAATCCCTGAATATTCTTTCGCGAGTCTGTTCTAGAAGCGTTGAATACATGCTTTTTTGCGAGATAAAAATGCTTATTGATATTCCAAGGATCACAAAAAGAATTAAAAGAGAAATATAAATAGTAAATTTCGTTCTTAGGCTCATGACTGCCTTTAATGAACATTTTTCAAGTTAGTTATTAAAAATCCAATAAAATATTTATAGAACCCTTAATAAACGCTTTCAAATATCTCAAAGAAAGCGCCTCCGTTAGATACGGCTTAACATCAAAAATGTAAAGCATACCCAACGGAGTAAAAATACGCTTGAACTAAATTTTCCTAAATTTTATATTTTAAATTAACTTTCTTTTTGTTCAAGTTCCACGGAAATTCCGCCTATTTTGGCAACAACTACATTATACAGCCATGAAATCAAAACGATTCCTAAAACCATAATAGCTGTATAAAGGATGACAAAAATCAGCCAGGATAAAAGTCTAGCACCAATCGAAAGGTTCCTTGCTATTTCTGTTGGAAAAAGGAAAAATGTGAAAATCCCAATAACTATTCCCAATACACCGAAAACTATCGGAATACTTTTTAAAACTGAAACTAAATTGATCTTTTTAATTTCTTGAACTGCCATGATATCCTCCTATAGAAAAATTTTGCGCTTCAAAAACGACTAGCCACCACCCCCTTCATGCTTCCCGTTTTGAATTATAATCGACAAACTCAATATTGTCAAGGCTTTTATTATTGTAAATATAATGCGTTTTGTGTTCACAAATTTTTCACAAGTTACTGAAGATAAAGTTTTTTCATGTCTTCCAAAGTTAAAGGCTTATAATCCTGAGCGTGCCCGGCTGTGCCAAAATCTTTCATTTTTGAGGCAATGAGTTTCGCTAAGGTTTCCCTTGCCGGGCCGAGATAATCTCTGGGATCAAATTTTTCCGGAGTCTTTGCAAAAACTTCCCTGATCGCCGCAGTTACCGCCAATCTTCCGTCGGTATCAACATTTATTTTTGTTACTCCCAGTTTTATTGCTTTTTGAAGCTCCTCCATAGGAACTCCCTGGGCTCCTGGCATTGCCCCGCCGTACTTATTTACCGCGTCAATAAGCTCCTTAGGAACTGAAGAAGCTCCGTGCAAAACAATAGGAATATTTATCAGTTTTCTTACTTCAATCAGCACATCAAAAGCAAGGTTTGATGCCCCTTTGAATTTGTATGCTCCATGGGAAGTTCCGATTGCTATAGCCAAAGCATCAAGGCCTGTTTCATCAACGAATTTCTTGGCTTGTTTTGGCTCCGTAAGGTGAACAGAACCTGAACCTACACCATCTTCAATCCCGCCTAAACAGCCGATTTCTCCTTCAACAGTAACCCCATACTTATGCGCGTACTCAACTACCGATTTTGTTACCCCAGCATTATAATCATAGTCAGACGGAGTCTTTCCGTCTTCCATCAAAGAACCGTCAATCATTACCGACGAAAATCCCAAGCTGATAGCTTTTTTTACCGAATCTAAAGAATTGCCGTGGTCAAGATGCATCGCGATAGGAATATTAGGATTTTCTTCCACTGCCGCAACCATTAGATATTTCAAATATGTAAAATTACTGTATTTTAAAGCTCCCCTGCTTGCTTGAACTATTACCGGCGATTTTGTCTCCTGTGCCGCAGCCATAATGGCTTGAATCTGCTCCATGTTATTAACGTTATAAGCTCCTACTCCGTAACCTTTTTTTCTTGCCTCATCTAAGATCTGCCTCATCGCAACTAACGCCATTTCCGCCTCCTTATATTTTTTATTTATTTTTGTTCTTTGCTGAAACTTTTTCTTTACCTTTTGATTTAGTTTTTCTATAGACGGTTTTAGTTTTTTCTATGTATACGCCCATATTCCTAAATTTTGAGTATCGTTCTTTTGCAATTTTATCAGGCGCCATTTTACTGAATTTTTCAATGTATTTCAGTAAACTTTCTTTAATATTTTGAGCCGCTCCTTGAGGGTCCCTGTGCGCTCCGCCAAGCGGTTCGTTTATTATCTCATCAATAATTTTAAACTTGAACAAATCTTGGGCAGTTATTTTCATTGCTGCCGCGGCTTCTGGAGCCTTTGTTGCGTCATGAAACAATATTGCCGCACAACCTTCAGGAGAAATAACGGAATAATAAGAATTTTCAAGCATAAGAACTGTATTTGCGACCCCGATGCCCAATGCGCCGCCCGATCCGCCTTCTCCGATTACAACACCAATGATGGGCACTCTTAAATCAGACATCTCTTTTAAGTTTCTTGCAATCGCTTCGGCCTGCCCTCTTTCCTCGGCCCCGATGCCCGGATATGCGCCCGGAGTATCAATGAACGTTATAATAGGACGGTTGAACTTTTCTGCAAATTTCATTATCCTTAATGCTTTGCGGTATCCTTCCGGATGGGCCATAGCAAAATTTCTCTCAAGATTTTCTTGTATATTTCTTCCCTTTTGATGCCCTATAACAACAACCGGATAATTTTCAAGGAATGCAAGACCGCAAACGATTGACCTGTCATCACAAAAAGAGCGGTCGCCATGCAATTCAATAAAATCCCTAAATATCATTTTAACGTAATCCAGCATATACGGCCGTTTAGGATGCCTTGCTAGCTGGACTTTTTGCCAAGGATTCAAAGAACTATAAATTTCCCCTTTGAGTTTTTCTGCCTTTTTTTCTAGGTCCAGAATTTCCTGGGAAAGCTCAACTTTCCCTTCCTGGGAAGAAATTTTCAGGCTTTCAATCTTCTTTTCAAGCTCAATAATCGGTTTTTCAAAATCAAGTCCAATAAATTCTTCCGCCATATTATCCTTTAATTTCTAGAATTTTCCCGTATAACTTATTTTCACTATGCGCTCAGCTTTTCTATCCGATGAAGCAATATCCCTGCCCGCAACATCTATGCCTATGTTTTCTGAAACATTAAGCCTTAGGCCGGCATTTAATCTTGCCTCAGGGAAATAATTTACATTATCATATTCTGCAAGAATCATAAATTTTTCTTCTATTTCGTACTCAAAATTGGTAAAACAATATATTCTATTCTCTTTGAAATCGTTCATATTAGCACCCAAATTTATATTTAACCCGGGCACAAAAAGTTCCCGCCCAAAAACAATAAAGACGCCTTTCTCTTTC
>JAPLKN010000059.1 GCA_026388075.1 Elusimicrobiota bacterium | reverse complement strand
TCCGGACTCAAGCAGCTCAATTTTATTTTCGCGCATAAGCCAGCCCAAAGCAAGATGCAATAAGGTATTTGAAATGCCAAGCTTGGATTTTAATTCGATTACTGTGGCATTATTTTTTTCTATCAAGTATTTCCAAATTTCTCCGGAAGTAAGCCCGATCTGATCTCGCATGTTAGAACCTTATACTTTTTCTATTACAAACAAATCCTGCCCGGCAACCACAGGATTTCCGTTTTCAACAAGTATCTTAACTATTTTTACTTTAGACTCTGATTTAATTTCGTTCATAACTTTCATAGCCTCAACGATACATACGGTTTTTCCAGGATTTGCGATGTCTCCCTCTTTTACAAAAGAAGAGAGCGTCGGCGAAGGAGCGCGGTAAAAAACTCCCATAATCGGCGACTGTATTGTTTCTCCTGTGGCTTGAATTTCAGCTGTAACGGAAGTCTGTTCCTGCTGCGCCGGAGAAGCTTGAGCCGCTGCTGCCTGAGGAACTGCTTTTACAGTTTTTCCTTTCCGCTTTAAATGAACATAAAAGTCTTTTTCTTCAATTTCAAGTTCTTCTAATTTTTCATTCCGCATTATCTCGTAAAGCGCAGAAATTTCTTTTTTAAGACCGTTGCTTAAAGAATTTTCTTTTGAATTATTCATAGCTTTATCCTTTAAGATTTTATAGCACCGCTTTTTTGCTTAAATTAATACGCCCCTGCTTGTCTATCTCAATAACTTTAACCGTTATCTCATCGCCTTCGCTTACAACATCCTCAACTTTTTTGACATTTTCATTTGATAGCTGAGAAATATGAACCAGGCCTTCCTTGCCCGGCAGAATTTCCACAAAAGCGCCGAAATTCATAAGCCTTGTGACTTTTCCTTTATATGTCTGCCCGACTTCAATTTCAGCCGTAAGATATTCTACCATCTCTTTTGCTTTTGCCAGAGCCAAGGCATCATCGCAAGAAATTGAAACCCTTCCTTCGTCGGTAACATCTATTTTAACCCCTGTGTCTTCCTGAATTTTTCTGATATTTTTCCCGCCGGGGCCGATAAGCGCGCCAATTTTTGAAGGGTTTATCGTAATTGAAATAATTCTGGGCGCGTAGCTTGAAAGTTCAGCTCTTGGCTTTGGAATTTCGGCTTCCATTTTATCAAGTATTGACATTCTTCCTATCCTTGCTTGTTCAAGAGCTTCCGCCATAATTTCAGTTGTGATGCCCGTAATCTTTATATCCATCTGCAGCGCGGTTATGCCTTTGCGTGTGCCGGCAACCTTAAAATCCATGTCGCCAAGATGATCTTCCATTCCCAAGATATCGGTTAAAATTGCGTATTTATTTCCCTCTTTAATCAATCCCATTGCGATACCGGCGCATCCCGAACTAATCGGCACACCTGCGTCAAAAAGAGCAAGCGAGCCTCCGCAAACGGAAGCCATTGAAGAAGATCCGTTTGATTCTAAAATATCTGAAACAATTCTTATTGCATAAGGAAATTCTTCTTCGGGAGGCAGCAAAGGTAAAAGAGATCTCCGTGCCAAAGCGCCGTGCCCCATTTCCCGCCTGCTTAGACCCCTTTCAGGTTTTGCTTCGCCTGTAGCAAAACCTGGAAAATTGTAATGAAGCATAAAGCGTTCTTTATAATCGCCTCCAAGTTCATCCATACGCTGCATGTCAGACGGAGCGCCCAGTGTAACAGTAACCAGCGCCTGAGTCTGCCCTCTGGTAAAAAGGCTTGAACCGTGAGTTCTTGGAAGAATACTTGTTTTACAGTTAATCGTTCTTATTTCATTAAGTTTTCTTCCGTCAGTACGGACATTTTTATTCAAAATCAGTTCTCTTGCTTTTATATAAAAAATCTCTTCTAGGAGATTTTTAATTGTTGATTCCTGTTCTGGATAATCCTTTAAAAGATTTTCAACAACGCTTTTCTTAAAATCTTCCCAGGTTTTTTCGCGTATTTCTTTGTCGGCAATTCTCACGAATTCTTCAATTTTTGAATTAGCCGATTTTTCAATTTCATTTTTTAAATTTTGGTCTATCTTAATTTCAGGCGGTTTAATTTTCCCCTTACCCTTAAAAGATTTCTGTAACGCGCATATTTTCTTGATTTCTTTTTGGGCTAAGATAAGAGCTTCTTCTATTTCATTTTCGGACAGCTCGCTTGCTCCGGCTTCAACCATGCAGGGATTTTCTTCTGTTCCCGAAACCACAAGATCAAGGCTGGAAATTTCTTGCTGAGAAATAGTGGGATTGACAACAAATTTATTATCAACTTTTCCTATTCTGACCGATCCAACCGGATTGTTAAAAGGAATATCTGAAAGCATTAAGGCGGCAGAAGTACCGATTATGCTTATAACATCCGAATCATTTTCACCGTCATAGGATAAAACTAAAGCGGTGATCTGCGTGTCATTGAACCATTCCGGAGGAAAAAGAGGGCGTATAGTGCGGTCAATAAGCCTTGAAACTAATATCTCATTTTCCCTGGGGCGGCCTTCGCGTTTAAAAAAACCTCCGGGTATTTTTCCCGCGGCATAGGTCCTTTCGCGGTAGTTAACCGTTAAAGGAAGCATGTCCTTTTTTTCATTGGGCTCTTTCGCGGCCACAACCGCGCAAAGAACGGTAGTATCACCCATACGGACAACACACGAACCGTTGGACTGCTTTGCCATCTCGCCAAATTCAATCGTTAACGTCCTGTCGCCAAGCTCAATAGATTCTTTTTCAATTTTCACTATAATTCCCCTTTTTAAAAACAGTGTTAAGCGTTAAGTGATAAGGATTAAGTGACTCTTAGGGTCACTTACTACTTACCTCTTACCACTTATCCCTGTTGTTTTTATTTTCTTAAATCCAGTTTCTTAATTATTTCGTTGTAAGAGTCTTTTTTATGTATTTTCAAATAATCTAAAAGCCGTCTTCTTTGACTGATTAGCTTTAAAAAACCGGAACGAGAAGTAAAATCTTTAGGAGCAGTTTTAAAATGTTCAGTGAGATATTTAATTCTGCCGGTTAATAGTGCAATCTGGACAGCGGGTGAACCCGTATCTGTAGAATGCGTTTTAAAACCCTCAACTACAGTTTTTTTGTTTAAATTCATTACATTTTCCTCCTTAGGAAATTAATAATTTAGATATTTTACATAATTTTAACTAAAATGTAAAACTAAAAAAACGGCGAGCCGCTTTTAAATCCTTATCTAATTGTTTTTTCAATTCATTTATGTTTCTAAATTTGCGTTCATTTCTAAGGTGCTTTAAAAAAAATACTTTTAGTTTTGTCTTCCCCCATTTACCCTTAAAACCAATCAGATTTATTTCAGGCACAACTTCACCTTTATTAAAAAAAGTCGGTCTACTGCCGATATTTAAAACTGCTGGAAAAAATGCGCCTTTTGCCCTGACTACTGCCAGAAAAACGCCTAGCGGCAAAAGTTTTCCTTTATTAACTTTTAGATTGATTGTCGGAATACCGATTTTTTTCCCGATTCCCATTCCTTTAAGCGGGACTCCTTCAAAGCTGTAAATTCTGCCCAAAAGTTTCCCGGCATGTTCAATCCTTCCCTGGTGAAGAAGGGTCCTGATTCGGGACGAAGAAATAGCTTTTCCATGTGAACAAGAAAAACTTTTTACCGTCAAATTTATTTTATTTTTCAGACAATTTTTTCTCAGCCATTTAACATTCCCCTGCCTTCCGTGGCCGAAAGCAAAATTTCTGCCTATTACCAAATGTTTAACATTTAGTTTATCTATCAGGTATTTTTCAAAAAAATCTTTCGCGGTAATTTTTACCAGCTCATCAGTTACCGGCAGAATAAATATGTCGTCAACAGGAAACTGGCTTATCAGATCTTTTTTTTCTTTTAGTTCCGTTAAAATTCCTGATACGTGACGGACCGGTTTTGAAAGAGCAATTACAATGCTTTTTAATTTTTTCTTTTTTGAAATTTCAAGGACTTTTGCTATTAGGCCCTGGTGGCCTTTATGAAGCCCATCATAAGTTCCGATGGCAACGCAGGAAGAATTCATATTTAATCGCCTTTTACAAAAGAAGAAAGAGCGTTTTCAGGAATAATCTTTTCCATGACGGTTTTCTTATCTAAATTTTTCAGAGTATCCAAATTGAATGCATCTTTAACCGTAAACGGACCGACTTTTTCCCTGCACAAAAAAGTCATTGTTGCTCCGCATCCCAATTTTTTCCCGATATCTTCTCCCAGAGAACGTATGTAAGTGCCTTTTGAACATTCAACTCGTATTTCAAGCATATTATCATACTGCGAAATGAATTCAATGTTATAAATTTTTATTTTTCTTGGAAATCTTTCTACTTCAATACCCTTCCTTGCTAATTCATATAATTTCTTTCCGCCGTATTTCAAAGCAGAATACATAGGAGGGACTTGTTCAATTTCACCTATAAAACTGTTCAGTATTTCCATAACTTTTTCGGGTTTCATTTCCCTGTATTCTTTCCTGGCAGTTACTTTCCCGGTAATATCTCCCGTATCAGTGGTTATGCCTAAAAGAAATTTAGCGCGGTAGCATTTTTTCAGTTCCATAAAAGAGTTTTGTAATTTTGTTGAACGTCCCAAAAGCACTAAAAGAACTCCGGATGCCATCGGATCAAGAGTGCCGCAATGGCCGGCTTTTTTTATGCCTAGGATTTTCTTAAGATTTTTTACTACACCGAACGAAGTGATTTCTGGCGGTTTGTTAATGCTTATAAGGCCTTCTAAGTCAACCATTTAGATAATCCGTAATAAAATCAAAAAACTTTTTTTCTGCTTCTTTTAGAGTCCCGTTTAGATTTAATCCTGCAGCATTTTTGTGCCCCCCTCCGCCGAAATGCTTGGCAATCGCGCTTACATCAATGTTTCCGCGAGAACGGAGGCTCACCTTTATGTTATCTCTTTCTTCTGTTTCCCTGAATAAAACTCCAACTATTACTCCTTCAACTGCCATGGGATAATTAATAATATTTTCGGTTTCCGAATAATCAGAACCTGCTTTTCTAAACATAGAATTCGTTATATGCATGTAGCCGACCATCCCTGAATTCTTGAGTTTTAACGTTTCAAGAGCTAGGCCCAAAAGATAAAGCGAAGAAATTTTATTGCCTTCGTAAATATTTCTGAGCATTTTTTCAGGCCTGACACCGGAATTTATTAGGTCGGCAGCCATATAAAAACATTTTGCTGTTGTATTTGAGAATTGAAATTTTCCCGTATCCGAGACAAGCCCCGTGTAAAGAGCTTCTGCCTCATTTTTATTGATTTTCATTTTAAGATATCTGAATAAACCGTATATCTGCTCCGCGCTGGATGAAGCTTTTGGGTCAATATAGTTTATATTTCCAAAATTATTGAAAACCCTGTGATGATCAATATTGATGAATATTTCCGCTTGTTTTTTGTTTATTATGTTGCCCATGCGCTTGAGGTCCGAACATTCAAGTATTATGGCGCAGTCAAATTTCTTATTTACTTTATTTGCAGCTTTTATATTTTCAGAACCTTTTAAAAATTTTAAATAATAAGGAACTTCTTCTTTTGAGTAAATTTCTGCTTTTTTACCCAGCCTTTTAAGAAGGGATGCCAGAGCTATGCTTGCCCCGATTGTATCCCCGTCAGGCTTGGTATGCCCTGCAATAAAAAAAGTTTTGCACTTTTTTATAGAGCTTAGAATTTGGCTTAATTTTCTGGTATGTTTATCCATTATTTCTTTTTTATTCGGGGACACGAATTGCTTTTCTTTGTTTCAGGTTCTGAGTCTTCCTCTTTTATTTTTTCGAGCAATTCAAACACATGGGCGGCTTTTTCCGGAGTATCATCATAAGAAAATATTAAGGTGGGTGTTCGGCGCAAATTTAAACGCAAAGCAAGCTGATGGCGTATCTCTTGGATTGAATCCGTAATTATTGCCTTCGTTTTTTCAATTTCTTCCTGACTTCCCATTACCGAATAGTAGGCTCTGGCATCAAGAAGATCGTCAGTCAGTTTTACTCCTGTAATCGTAACAAAACCAATTTCAGGATTTTTAAGCTCCTGCATAATTTTTGCAATTTCTTTTTGTATGAGCTCCGCAATTCTAACTGATCTTTTATAACTTAACATATAATTAAATTCTTTGAATTCAATATTTTCAAATAACTAAAGTTTTCTTGCGATTTTTTCTTCGGTGAAAGCTTCTACTATATCGCCGGATTTAATGTCCGAAAAATTTTCAAGTCCTATACCGCATTCAAAGCCTTTTTCCACTTCCTTAACGTCATCTTTAAACCTTCTTAAAGAAATAATTTGTCCCTGGTATACGATTACATTATCTCTTAAAAGGCGCACTTTAGCTCCGCGGACCACTTTTCCTTCTGTGACCATAGAACCCGAAATTGTTCCTATCTTAGAGACTTTAAAAACCTGTTTAACCTGTGCTTTTCCGATGCTTTTTTCTTTAATTTGAGGTTCAAGAAGCCCTTCCATTGCCTTTGTTACATCGTTAATTAGGTCATAGATTATCCGATATACCCTTATGCTCACGCCTTCTTTTTCAGCTAATTTTTCAACCAAAGAATCAGGGACTATATTAAAACCTATAATCAGAGCATCAGAAGCCGCGGCAAGCGAAACATCGGACTCTTTAATTGAACCTATACCTCTGTGAATTATTTTAAGATTTATTTCATTTGTGGAAAGTTTTTCCAAAGAATCTGAAAGAGCTCCTAAAGACCCTTGGACATCAGCTTTCAAAATTACGCGCAGATCTTTGCCTTTACCGGCTGATATATCTTCTAACGATAAATGGTGTCTGGGCTTTAGCGCATCTTCACGTATTTTTCCCCGGCGGGCTTCAGCGATTTCACGAGCCTGATATTCCTGTTCAACTACAACCAGGCGATCGCCTGATTGGGGTGTCCAGCTAAATCCTAATATTTCCACAGGTACGCTAGGCCCTGCTTCATTAATACGTTGGCCTAAATCGTTAGTCATCGCGCGAACTTTGCCGTAAGTTTGTCCTACAACAAAATTGTCTCCGATATGCAGTTTACCTTTTTTAATAAGGACCGTCGCTACAGCTCCTTTTTTTTGATCAAGCTTTGCTTCAACAACAACGCCTTTTGCAAGCGTATCAGGGTTTGCTTTTAGTTCCATCATTTCAGCTTTAATAAGTATCATTTCTAAAAGCCGTTCAACATTTGTCCCCATCTTAGCGGAAACTTCCACCATAATCGTATCTCCGCCCCAATCTTCCGATATCAAATTATATTTGCTGAGTTCCTGTCTTGTCTGCTGCGGATTTGCGGTAGGAATATCAACTTTATTTATCGCTACAATGATTGGGACACCGGCCGCGCGGGCATGGTCAATAGCTTCAACTGTTTGGGGCATAACCCCGTCTGCCGCAGAAACAACCAAAACAACAATATCCGTAGCCTGTGCGCCTCTTGAACGCATTGCAGTAAAAGCTTCATGGCCGGGAGTATCCAAAAATGTTATCTCGCCTTTGGGCGTTTTTACTTTATAAGCACCGATATGCTGAGTAATTCCCCCCGCTTCCCCTTCAGCTACCCGGCTTTTTCTTATATAGTCAAGCAAAGAAGTTTTGCCGTGATCAACGTGCCCCATGATGGTTACAACAGGAGAACGAGGCTTTAATTTTGCTGGATCTTCTTTTTCTTCTTCCAAAGCTTCTTCGGTATATAAAGAATCAAATTTAACCTGATATCCAAACTCTCCGGCAAGAAGTGTTGCAGTATCAATATCCAATCTTTGATTTATCGTTCCAAGGCTGCCCATACTCATAAGTTTTTTCAAAATATCGCCGGGTTTAACATTTATTTTTTCTGATAAGGCTCTCACTGTAACTAATTCATTTATTTTTATTTCGCCCTTAAATGCAGGCGCTTCTTTAACGGGAGCTGTTTTTGCAGGAACTTCTTGCGGGGCTTTTTCGGGTTCAGCAGGTGCTTTTGGAATCGCTTCAGGCGCTTTTTTTTCTTTTATTTCAGGTTTTACTTCTGCTTTAGGCGGTATTACTGGAGCGGCATGCTTTACATGCAAAGGTTTTTTTTCTATTTTTGCTTCAATTTTTTTCTCTTCTTTAACAGGAGGGTGAGCTTTTAGAATTTCCTTTATTTTTTCTTCTTTGACTTTTTTAGCAATTTTGGGAAGCTTTTCTTCGGCTTTTTTTACAATTTTTGGTGCTTTTTCTATTTTCTTTTTTACCGAAGGAGCAGCCTTTTCTGCCTTAGGTTTTAAAACCTTCTCAAGTTTAGGCTGAACAGCTTTAACCTTAGCAGGTTTAGAGACCTTAGCCGCAGATTTTTTTGACGTTGATTTTTTCTTTTTTGGAACCATTAATTATTCCTCAGCTTCTTTTGTTTCGCTTTTTTCTTCTTTAGAATCAGAATTATTTTTTTTGTCTTTATTTTTTCCTTCTGTTTCTTCTTTCGCTTCGCCCTCTTTTTCTTCTTCAACTTTATTC